>JBBSBO010000661.1:0-2409 GCA_038251215.1 Caldilineales bacterium | reverse complement strand
GTCGCCGTCCAACTGCCAGCCGCCCTCCGCCAACTCATCCACATAGGGCGAGCCGGCGATGTACTCTACCAACTCCGTGCCGGGGAAGGCGGACGCCAGCTGCAGATCCGCCGCCAGCCCTACGGCGGTGTTCCAGCCGTGCGGGATAAAGCGCACGCCGTGCTCTTGCGCCATCCAGCCGATGCGCCGCTCCTCGCTGATGCCGCCCACCTTGGTCACGTCCGGCTGCACGATATCGAAAGCGCCCTGCTGCAACCACGGTTGGAAGGCCTGACGCCGCGTCAGCACCTCGCCGCCCGCAATCGCCACGGGCGCGGCCCGCCGCAGATGCACGTAGTCCTCCAGCGCATCCGGCGACAGCGGCTCCTCGAACCAATACACGTCATAATCGGCCAACATCTGCGCCGTACGCAGCGCCCACTTATAGCCGTTGGGCCAAAAGGCGTCGCTGGCGCCGGCGTCGACCATCAGCCGCGCGTCGCCCACCGTCTCGCGGGCGACGCGCACGATCGCCTCGTCGAGCGCGCCGCTGACGCGGCCGAAAGGTCCCCAGCCCATCTTGAAGGCGCGAAAGCCCTGCGCCTGGATGGCGGCGAGGTGATCACGCAGTGGCCCCGGCTCGTCCATCAAGAGCGAGGCATAGGGCTGCACACGCGCTCGATAGCGCCCGCCCAGCAAGCGACCCACCGGCTGCCCAGTGGCTTGGCCCAAGATATCCCACAGCGCGATGTCGATGCCGCTAAGCGTGTGCGTGATCGACCCGCCGCGGCCTAGCCAAAACATGTGCTGCTGCAACTTCTCGCTCACCCGCTCCGGCTCCAGGGCATTCTCGCCCAAGAAGAGCGGCTCCAGCACTTTCAGCGCGGCTAGCACCAGTTCGTCATTGGTGAACACGCTGCCCCAGCCCGTCAACCCCTCGTCCGTACGCACGCGCACCAGCGTGTGGACGCAGTCGTCCGGGCGAATCTCCTGGCTCCAGCCGCCCTCCGGCGTCAGCCCGCGCAGGCCGAACGCTTCGATCCGGCGAATTTTCATGTTCCCCCCTCGTATGTGTTGCTCGTTGGTTCGTTCCCCCATCGTACGCGAATCACCGCCGTCTGCTCATCCTTGCCAGACACCCGCAGCCCATAGCATAATCAAGCATGCCGCGCACAGCAACCTGTCGCAGCCGCCCATTCCACTTCGCGCCAATGCAAGCCGCCCGCCGCCGTTTCTTTTTACAACCTGAGTCGCGCCCTATCTCTTGTCCGTCCTGCCATATCCACAACCTGAAGAGGATCCATGCCATGAGCGACAAACCCGTTGTCATCCTCGACCCGCACTTCCGCCGGCTGGAAGAGATCTTCGACCCTGCCGACCTGGAGCGCCTGCACACCCTAGCGGAGGTCGTGTGGGGCAAGAATGAACCCATGCCCGCCGCGGAGTTCGACCGCGCCCGCGCCGACGCCTTCGCCGTGATCACCGCCCATTGGGACTACGGCTCGGTCGACGACATGCCCAAGCTCAAAGCTATCATGGAAGTGGGCGGGCGTCACCCCAGCCCCCAGGACCTGGACTACCCGGCCTGTTTTGCGCGCAACATCCGCGTGCTCTCCTGCGCCCCGGCCTTCGGGCCGATGGTGGCGGAAATGGCGCTGGGGCTGACCATCGCCGCCGCGCGCGGCATTGTCGACGCCCACGTCGACTTTCGCGCGGGCGAGGAACGCTTCCTCCACGCCGGCAATGTGGACACGTTCACGCTCTTCGGGCAGCAGGTCGGCTTCATCGGCTATGGCGGCCTAGCCCGCAACCTCAAGCCGATGCTGGCGCCCTTCGGCTGCAAGATTCAGGTCTTTGATCCCTGGCTGCCCCCCGCCTATCTGCGCGATCAAGGCGTCGAACCCGTCAGCCTGGAGCATCTGCTGCAAACTTCGCGCGTGATCTACGTCCTCGCCATCCCGTCCGCCGAGAACCGGGCCTTGCTCGACCGCCAACGCCTGGAGCTGATTGCGCCGGACGCCGTCCTCATCCTCATCAGCCGCTCGCACCTGGTCGACTTCGACGCGCTGACCGATTTGCTGCACGCTCGCCGCTTCAAGGCCGCCATCGACGTCTTCCCGCAGGAGCCGCCTGCGCTCGACCACCCCATCCGCACGGCACCGGGCGTGATTCTCTCGGCCCACCGCGCCGGCTCGGTCACGCGCGACCTGCGCAACATCGGCCATCTCGTCGCCAATGACCTGGAGGGCATGATCAACGGCCTGCCACCCATGGAAATGCAAAGCGCCCAGCCGGAGATTGTTTACAGACTAGAGTAGGGCCTCGAGCCTATACTAAGAGCTACATCTCTGAAAACATCTATTCCGCAGGAGGAAACTGATGGCTTTTACACTCGAACTAGGCGCCAAGGCTCCCGACTTTGAGCTGCCC
>JBBSBO010000660.1:0-2413 GCA_038251215.1 Caldilineales bacterium | reverse complement strand
CGTTCGTACCGTGACGCTCCTCCATTGGTTCGCTTTCCAACTTGTTGCCTCTAATCAAATAGAACTTGCGCAGCCCGTTCGCCTAGCTTCCAGGTGTGCCATGCGTGACTTCCATCCAACTCAGGAGATGCTGCTGTGATCACCAGCCGTGAGCGCGTGGAGCGCGCCCTGCGTTTTGACTGCCCCGACCGCGCCCCGCGCGAGTTGTGGGCGCTGCCCGGCGTCGACATGTTCCGCCGCGACGAGATGGAGGCGCTGTTGGCGCGCTACCCGTCGGACTTCGCCTCGCCCGCCGTGACGCACGGCACGGGGCCGGACATCAAGTACGGCACGGGCTACCGCACGCGCGGTACGCCCTCGGTCGTGGGCACGTATGTGGACGAGTGGGGCTGCCCCTTCACCGTGGCGGAGCCAGGCGTGATCGGCGAGGTCAAGACGCCGCCGCTGGCAGATTGGGCGGCGCTGGAACGCCTGCGCCCGCCGGATGAAATCCTGGAGTTGGCCGATTTCAGCCAGGTGAACGCAGGCTGCGCGGCCACGGACAAGTACGTCAAGGCGGGGACGACGGTGCGTCCGTTCGAGCGGATGCAGTTCCTGCGCGGCTCTGAGGCGCTGTATATGGACTTGGCATGGGGCGCGGCGGAGGTGACGCGCCTGCGCGACCTGGTGCATGAGTTCTTTCTGCGCGAGATCGAGGCGTGGACGCGCACGGACGTAGACGCCATTTCGCTGATGGACGACTGGGGCGCCCAGCACCGGCTGCTGATCTCGCCCAAGATGTGGCGCGAGATCTTTCGCCCGTTGTATGTGGACTATGTGCAGATGATCCACGGCGCGGGCAAGCGCGTCTTCTTCCACTCCGATGGGCATATCCTGGACATCATCCCCGACCTGATCGAGATCGGCGTGGACGCGCTCAACTCGCAGCTTTTCTGCATGGACATCGAGGAGATCGGGCGGCGCTTCCGCGGGCGCATTACCTTTTGGGGCGAGATCGACCGGCAGTGGGTGCTGCCCTTCGGCACGCAGGCGGATGTAGCCGCAGCGGTGGCGCGTGTGCGTGCGGCCCTGGACGACGGTCGCGGCGGCGTGATCGCGCAGTGCGAGTGGGGCAATGACGTGGCGGCGGAGAACGTGGCGGCCGTGTTTGAGGCGTGGGAATAGCACCGACGCCACCCGGTCCAGGTGGCGAAGACTGATGTGTTGAGCCAAAGCAGAGGAGAGTGCCGAATGATGCGTCGTCGTGCTGTTCTCCTGATGCCGCCGGTTCTGGCCGGCGTGGCGGTGTTGCTGTTGTTGTTCGGTATGGGTGGGCGCGTGCAGAGCCAGGGCGCGCCCAATGTTTGTTTCGCCAGGGCGGAGGGCGGGACGACGGTGTATGCCTCGTCCACCTACACAGCGGTGCAGGCGGCGGTGGACGAGTTGGGGGCGGGCGGCGGCACGGTGCGCATCGCCGGCACGTGTTGGGCCCCCGGGGAGGATTTCAAAACGCTTAACATCCCCTGGCCGCTAACGCTGCGCGGCGGCTATACGAGTACGGATAACTTGGACGAGCTGGACCCGGCGGCAAACGTGACGGTGCTGGACGCGGGGGGTGAATCACTCATGCGCGCGATCTATGCAACAAGTGCGCTGACGGTCGAGAACCTAACAATACGGGGAGCGGAGACCCTACAATTGAACGGCGGCGGAGTTTTTGTGCGGGGGCCGGCGGTGTTCATCAACAGCCGGCTCGAGCACAACGTCGCGATGCAAATGGGCGGTGCGATCTACGCCGAGAGCACCCTGTTTATGACGGGCACGGTCGTGCTGAGCAACAATGCAATTAATCTATATAATGCAGCTACGACTGGCGCCGGCGGCGTCTATGCCAAGGGGAACACGACCGTGATCGGCGGTCGCTTCGAGAATAACCGCTGTGCCGGCCAGGGCGGCGCGCTCTACGTCGAGGGCGTCTTATCTATGACGGGCACGCAGGTGCTGAACAACACGGCGCTATGGAATGGCGGCGGCGTCTACGCCAATGGCGCTGCGACGATGACCCGCTGTCGCTTCGAAAACAACAGTAACGGGACGGTCGAAGCAAAGGGCGGTGCGATCTATGCCTCGAACGGCCTTTCTATGATGGACACGGACGTACTGAGCAATACGGCGCTGGGGTTTGGCGGCGCCGTCTATGTCGACAGCGGCGCTACGACGGTGATCGGCGGTCGTTTCGAAGGCAACCGTATTGAGGATAATCCCCGCTTAAGCGGCGGCGGCGCGCTCTGCGTCGCCGGCGACTTGTCTATGAAGGGCACGCAGGTGCTGAACAACACGGCGCAATTGCATGGCGGTGGCATCTATGTTGAGGGCATCAATACTGTTGTGACTATAGTCGACAGCCGCTTCGAGAACAACCGCACTATAAATG
>JBBSBO010000659.1:0-2416 GCA_038251215.1 Caldilineales bacterium | reverse complement strand
TTGAGTACGGCAAAGGCATTTTCGACAATCGTGTGCGATTTCTCGCCCTTGACATGCACAACAAAGCCGACGCCGCAGGCATCGTGCTCGAAGCGCGGGTCATACAGCCCTTGGCGCGCCGGCAGACCGTTCTCCATCTTTAGGCTACAGTCATCAGAATTTTTGCTCACGTTTTCTCCTTTATCAACCCGCCCAACCGTGGCGCCGCGATTATTCCCGACGCTTGCAGCGCCTTGTCGCCAGGCCGGCCGGCTCCGAGTGCGCCAGATAGCGACAGCGCCGCCTCGCTCCCATGCCATGCACAGGCGCAAGCTGCACTCAGAACCACGCAGGCCGAGATCGGCGAAGATCAGAGGGGCGGAGACCGGGGTTTCCGGGGTAGAAACCAAAGCGCGCCACGCCGGCAATATTCGTGGTTTAGAATATGCAACCGGCCCGGCGTTGGACCTACAGGACGTCTAGCGGTGAACGCCTAAGTTGGTGGAAGGAACTGCTAACTATTTTTCGTTGTGGAACATTCTTCCATCGAGCGTCCATCGAGCCGGCAGGGTATCTGGGCAAATCCCTGTGAGTAGATTCCTGCGACAGGCGCTCGGCTCGATTCCGGACGTGAATTATACTACAATTCAGACGCATGGCAACTGCCGTTTTTGCGCCTTCCTCATGCCCTGGGACTTTGACGAAAAATGATCAGCCACTCGGCCATTTCATTCGTACGGCACAGCGCGCTCCTACTCGTGGCGCTGATGCTCGCCGCGCTTCTGCTTATTCACTCGACGCCGCCTACCCAGGCGCAAGCGCTCAACGACCTCTATCTGCCCTTTGTCGCCGCGCCCGCAGCGCGCGTGCTCATCGCCGCGGCGCACGTCGACAGCGTGGTCAGCGGCGAGCCGGATGAGGCGGTCCTGCTGTGGAACGCCGGCGCACGCAGCCAACCGCTCGCCGGCTGGCAGATCGGCGCTGCTACGCGCCATGTCACCTTTCCTATCACCGCCACGCTGAGCCTGGAGCCAGGCGCGCGCCTGTGGTGCGCGGCGGAGGACGCAGCCTTCGCCGCCAGCTTCGGCGAGCCGGCGGCCTGCGCCTGGGAGGTCGCCGCCAACCCCGCCACGCTGCGCCTGGCGGGCAGCCTGTCCCTCAACAACCGCGGCGGGCAGATCACGCTGCGTGATGCGGACGGGCGGCTGGTCGACACGCTGCTCTACGGCAACGTCGATCAGGGCGCGCCCGGCTGGACTGGGCCTGCCGCCCAGCTGTACACGCGCGGCGCTGTGGGCATCGAGGGGCAGGTCTATCAGCGCAAGCTGCACCCCGTCCTGGGCGAACCCCTGGACACGGACGCCGCCACGGACTGGGCGAGCGACCTGGCGGATGTGGCGTGGGGCCGGCGCGTACGTCGCCCGGGCTGGCTGGGCTGGGACGCGGCGAGCATGGCCCGCCCCGCCCACGGCGACGCCAATGCGACCGTCACCGTGGCGACCGGGCCGGAGGGACTCTACGCGCCGCTCGCCGCCACGTTGGCCGCAGCGGACAGCAGCATCGACCTCAGCCTCTACGTGCTGGAGCATCCACAGCTCAGTGAGATCATCGCCGAGGCGGCAAGCCGCGGGATCAAGGTGCGCCTGCTGCTGGAGGGTGGACCGCCCGGCGGCGTCTCCGACCTGCAACGCTGGTGCGTGCGTCGTTTGGCCGCGGCGGGCGCGGATGTGCGCTACCTGGCCGCGGCAAGCAATGCGCCGCCCGGCTATGACGCGCGCTATCGCTACACGCACGCCAAGTTCGGCATCGTCGACGGCCGCATCGCCTTGGTGGGCAGCGAGAACTTCACGTGGGACGCCATGCCCGTGGCGTCATCCAAACCGGTGGGCGGGCGCCGCGGCTTCTACCTGATCACCGACGCCGCACCCGTGGTGCAGGCGCTCGCCGCCATCTACCGCCAGGACTGGGCGCCGGATCGCTTTCTCGACCTGGAGCCGTATGCGCCGCAGCACCCCAAATACGGCGACCCGCCGGCGGACTACGTGTTGCCGCCGCCGCCCGTCTACCGTGTCGACGCCGCGCCCTTTGCGCAGCCCGTCACGGTGCAAGGCCAGGCGCACTTCATCGTCGCCAGTGCGCCGGAAAACGCGCTGCGCCCGGACGACGGCCTGCACGCGCTGCTGGCCCGCGCCGGTCCCGGCGACGAGATCCTTCTGGCGCAACTGTATGAGCATAAATATTGGGGCGACAAGCAAAGCAACCCCATCGCCGACCCCAACCCGCGCTTGCAGCTGCTGATCGACGCCGCGCGCCGCGGCGCACGCGTGCGCCTGCTCCTCGACAGCTATTTCGACGACGACGATGACCCGCGCAGCAACCGCGCCACCGCCGATTACCTGCACGCCCTCGCTGCGGAGGAGGGGCTGGACATGCAGGT
>JBBSBO010000658.1:0-2417 GCA_038251215.1 Caldilineales bacterium | reverse complement strand
CTCAGTCATTCGACTGGCAGGTCTTGCCCGATCTGGGCACGACGCCGCAGACCGCAACTGTGCGCATCTACCCGCCGCCCGGAACTGCGGCCCATGATTTGCGCGTCACGCACAACCTCGGCAACTTCGCGCAACTGACATCCTCCGGCGATTATCTGCTTCTCGAAGTCAGTGAACTCGCGCCGGCCGGCGAAGCATGGACGCTGCACGTTGCCATGCCGCCCAATACAGTGGCGAATAATGTTTCCGCCTGGCAAGCGGACCTGGAAGGCGCATTGTCCGAGCAGAGAGCTACTCAACGGCTACACGAACAACGCCAACTTGCTATACTGTCCGGCGCAATGGCGGCTGTCGTCCTGCTGCTTCTCTGGGCTTTCCTCACGTGGCTCAAGGGAGGCCGGCGCCGCCTGCGCGAGCGGCTCGGCAGCTACGTCAGCCGGCCGCCCTCGGATGTGGCGCCGGGCATCGTCGCCTACCTGGTCGACGGAGAGGTGCGCCCCCGCGGCCTATTGGCCTCGCTGTTCCACCTGGCCGCGCTCGGGCTCATCGAGATCGATCTGCGCGAACGTCTCTCCGTGCGACTCCTTCACGCCGGCGAGGCCTCCGCCGAGAACGTCCATGTCCCAAGCAGACATACAGACACGCCCAACACGCACCTGCTCTATCTCTTTAATCGAGTACTCCTGCCAGAGGCCGCTTGCGACCGCTTTACGCCACTCGACCAGTTAATGACCTCTTTACAGGGCAACCTGCTCGAATTTTACGCAGCCATGGCCTCTGACGCCCAGGCCTTTCTGCTCCTTCGCCCAGCCAAACGCTCGCCCTGGCAACTTAGCCCCCTCGCGTTGATGTTGACCTGGTTCGCCGTGGCTGGGGCGATCATGTTTGCCACCTTCCGCTTCCAAATCCCCAGCATTCTCGCCGTGATCCTGGTCGGCGCGGCCTTCTTGCTCTTCTTCATCCTGCACGCCCGGCGCGAGCTAAGCCATGGGCAAAGGCGGGCCAACGCCGGCGCACAAGAGCGCCACGCGTGGGTCAAGTACCGCACTTACCTCGCCGATCTGCCGCGTACCGGCAATGCCGCCACAGCGCGCCAGGCGCTGCAACGTTCCTTTGGCTACGCCGTTGCTCTAGGCGTCGAAGGGCCATTACTCGCATACGCCACGCGCTGCGCTGTGAAGTCGCCTACCTGGTTGGCCCCCGCCCCGCGCCGTGCCACGCCGGCGCGCACGCAGCCAAAACGTCCTCCCCTCTTCCGGCGCGCCTATGCTGCCGCTGCCCGTTCGACGCCGATACCGCGCGCCCTGGGCGACTCGCTGGAGCAGGCCAACGCGGTCTTGGGCGATCTCCTCGGCGCCGTCGCACACCCGGAAGCGGATGAATCGATTCGTGTTACGCTGCGCGGCGCTTATGGCGTTCGCCTCATGCAGTGGGAACCCGGCACGCCCGCCCAGTCTGTCGCGGGCGATCTCCTCCGCCAGTCCCTACGGGACATACGCCGCGCTCGCCAAGATCCGGGGCGCGCAACAAAGCGCGCACGCGCGCCTGGCGGCTCGACTCCAAGAATGGGCGAACAGGGCAAGGGCTAAGAGCGCAGCGACTCTCGCTAGGCGGCCAATGCGTTACGGATAGGGGATGACCAATTCGCGCACACCAGGCGCCTGCGCGCCCAGGGCGGGCGCCTCCTGGCGGAAAGGCGGCTCTTCACGTTCCGCCTGCGGGTTCTGCAAGTATGCCAGCGTGGCCTGGTAGCCCGCCGCCAGCATCTCTTCGGTCTTGCTGAAATCGGAAAAAGGCGTATCGCCGAATTCACGGATGTGAATGTGGTGCAGGTCGACCGCCTCGTCTTGCCGCGCCCGAGCCAGGTCGCGCAGCAGCGATTGCAGCGTCATCGTGTTGATAGCGCTCATGGCAATGCCGATCACACCCTGGGCGCTAGGCTGCTGCTCCTCGCCGCGGCCCACGTTGATCACGTAGACCTCGTCTGCGCCGCGGTCAATGGCGTAGCTCGCCGCGACATTGGCCAAAACACCGCCGTCCACCAGCTGCAAGCCATGGAACATCACCGGCGGATGGATCACCGGCACGGCCGCGCTCGCCAACACTGCCTCTACGATCGGCGCATTGCCGTCCTCGCCAAACAGATACAACTTACTGCTGCGCAGGTCCGCTGCGGTCACATAGAGCGGCAATTGCAAATCCGCGAAGCGTGTCACGCCGCTGGGCAGCGACTGCTCGACAAAAGCGCGCAGCGCCGCGCTGGCATAGAGGCTGTCGCGGCCGCGCAACACGCGCAGCGCCGCCGAAAACAGACTGCCCGGATAGACAACGTCCTTGGTGACGACGCGCCACTGCGCGCTGAGCGCTTCAAGCGTCGCCATCGAATAACCGTGCGCCGCCACGAACGAGCCATTGAT
>JBBSBO010000657.1:0-2419 GCA_038251215.1 Caldilineales bacterium | reverse complement strand
CCGCGCCGAGCAGGTGTTGGAATATGAAGACGCCTGGGGAGAGCCGCCGGTGGTGGGCATGGGCATGCGGCTTGGCCCCTTCTGGTACCCGGCCCCGCTTGAGATGCCGCTGCCGGCCGACGAGGCAGCGCGCGTGACGGAACCCTTCGCCCGATGACGGGCCGCGCCGTGAATTGCCGCGCGGTCATCGTCGACCGCGACGGGGTATTGACCGATCTGGACATGGCCGCGGCGGCGCGCTACTTCGCGCCGCTGCTGCCGATCACGCTGTGGGAGCTGTCCGACCGCTGGGAGGCGTGGGGCCAGGCGGTCGGCTTTCCGCGCAGCCTGGAAGAGGAGCGCCGCTTCTTCCAGGGCTTCTGGGACGCGCTGGCGGATGAGCATGGCCTGGACGCCGCTGCACGCGCCGCGCTGCACGGCTTCGACTATACGCGCTTCCTCACGGCCTATGCGGATGTGCGCCCGGCCCTAGTGGCGGCGCGGCAAGCCGGGTTGAAGATCGGCGTGCTCTCCAATTTTACGCTAGCCAGCCTGGAGCCGTCGCTGCAAGGCGCGGGCTTGGCCGACTTGGTCGACGCGGCGTGCGCCGCCATGCTCATCGGCGCGTCCAAGCCGGACGCGGCGGCCTATCGCATTGCCGCGGCCGCGCTGGGCGTCACGTCGGAGGAATGCCTTTACTTCGACGACGAGCAGCCTTGTGTGGACGGCGCGGCTGCCGTGGGCATGACCGCTTACCTGGTGGATCGCACGCAGCGCCGGCATGATCTGGCGCACGGTATGGTGTGCGACCTCAGCGGCATCGCGGCGGCGCTGGCGCACATGGGTGCGTGATCTAGGTTTGGTCCCCGCCCGGCGCGTAGGGGCAAAGAAATAGCGAGGATGGCTTTTTATGGGCCATCCTCGCTATTTTTGTCTGGCTAAGTTATCGGTGGACAGCGAAACTGCCTTTTCGCCTATTGGCCGACGCTGACCTGGGCCGCGGCGGGGATGTGCGTGAGCTTTTCCGACAGCTCTTCCAGGCGCGTGGGCTTGGAGATGAAGTCGTCCATGCCGGCGGCTATACACTTCTCTCTGTCGGCGGGCATGGCGGAGGCAGTCATGGCGATGATGACGGGTTGGCTGGGCAGCGCCTGATCGGCGCGGATGCGTTCGGTGGCTTCCAGACCATCCATTTCGGGCATCTGGATGTCCATTAAAATCACATCGTAGGCGGTGCGGCGCGCGGCATCGACGGCCTCGACGCCGTTGAGCGCTACGTCGGCCTCGAAGCCGAGGCGCTTCAACATGCGCAGGGCCACCTTCTGGTTGACCACGTTGTCTTCCGCCAACAAAATGCGCAGCGCTTTCAGGCTCGCGGCGGAGCCGTTGGAATGATTGGCGGGCGCGGCTTGTGGCAGCGTGAGCATGAGCGGCTGCAAGAGGCCGCTGATCAATGTCTGCTGCAAGCTCTGCGGTTTCACCGGCTTGTAGACAATCGCATCAATCCCGGCCTGGATCGCGCGCGTGCGTATTTCCGCTTCGCCCATCGGCGCCAGCAGGAAGATGGGCTGCGTAAAGCCCTGCTCGCGCAGGCCGGGTGTCAGCGTCAGGCCATCCACAACGGGCATGTAGGCGTCCACCAGCGCCAGGTCGAAGCGCGTGTCGCCCTGGCGCACCAGCGCCAGAGCCTCTGCGGCGGAGGCGACGCTGGTCCACGACATGCCGAGCGCCTGAAGATACCCCTGGAGGATGCGGCGGCTGGTGGCGCTGTCGTCCACGATCAGAGCCGCCTTACCGTGCAGCAGCTCACCGCCGGCCCCGGCGGCGGGATCCGCCCGCTGCGCAAGCGACGCGATCAAGGTGAAGTGGAACGTGGAGCCGACGCCCTTCTCGCTGTCCACCCAGATTTCGCCGCCCATCAACTCGCACAGGCGCTTGCTGATCGCCAAGCCGAGGCCGGTGCCGCCATACTTACGCGTGTTCGAACTATCCGCCTGGCTAAAGAGCTGGAAGAGGTTGGGCACTTCCTCGGACGAAATGCCGATGCCGGTATCTCGAACCGAGAAGTGCAGCCGAACCTTGTTGTCGGGCAGGGCCTGCGCCTGCACGCGCAGCGAAACCTCGCCGGTATCGGTGAACTTGACCGCGTTGGAGAGCAGGTTGAGCAGGATTTGGCGCAAGCGCACGGCGTCGCTGAGGATGGCGACAGGCACGTCCGGCTCGACCCAGTAGAGCAGGTCGATGCGTTTCTCCGCCGCCTTGGGCGCCAGCAGGTCGAGCGTCTCCTCGACCGACTGGCGCACATAGAGCGGCGCAATCTCCAGGCCCACCTTGTCGAATTCGGCTTTGGACAAATCGAGAATGTCGTCGATGATCATCAGCAGCGCATCGCCGCTCTGGCGAATGATCTCTACGTAGGCGTGCTGCTCGGTGTTGAGGG
>JBBSBO010000656.1:0-2420 GCA_038251215.1 Caldilineales bacterium | reverse complement strand
TGGGGCGGGTGGAGGTGGGGCGCAGGCTGTTGGATCAGGCGTGCGAGCAGCTTGGCCGCGAGCAGCGGGCGCAGGCATCCTGGGCGGAGGCCCTCGTCTACCGCTCGATTGCTAATCGTCTTTTGGGCGTCTATCCGCAGGCGCTGCGCGACGCGGAAGCGGCGCTGGCCTTGCTCGATCAGGCGGAGGGGCCGGCAAAACAAGCAGAACAAGCAGAACAAGATGTAGGGCTGATCGCCCTGGGCCGGCGCGCCAAAGGGCTGGCGCTGTGCATGATGGGCACGCTGGAGTTCGGCATCGAATGGCTGCAACGATCGCTCACTGCGTACCGTGTGGCAGAGGATGTACAGAACATCGCCGTGGTTTCGATGGAGATCGCCATTTCCTATGCCAACAGCGGCCAAAATGAAGAGGCGCTGATCCTCTTCCGCCAGGCGCACGCGGCTTGGCGCAAGCTGCACAATCTGGTGGGGCAAGCCAACGTCCTCAATAGTTTGGGCGTACACTACCATCAGCTGGGCCACTACGAAGAGGCGTTGGACGCGCTGGTGGATTCGCTGGACTGCGCGCGTCGCAGCGGTTACACGCGCATGGAAGCCTTTGCGCTCGCCAGTTTGGGCGATCTGTTTGTGGACCTGGATATGTGGCAGGTGGCGCATGAGGTGTACGGTCAGGCGCATCAGATTGCCCAGCGCATTGATGAGCGCTTCTTGCTGCTCTATTTGGAGCTGGCGCGGGCCGCGCTGGCCTGGTCCACCGGCCATTGGGATGTGGCCTACAGCTGCCTGGATGCCGCCGGTCACCTGGTGCTCGACCACAATTCGAGCTACGAGTGGGGCCTCTACCGGCAGGCCATGGGCCGCTTCTACATGGCGCAGGGCAATCCCCAGGCTGCGCTGGAGCCGCTGAATGACGCGCTCTCCTGCTTTATGGGCGGGGGCCAATTCCCCGATGCCGCACGCACCGAGCTGCTGCACGCCTTGGTCTTGTGGGAACTGGGGCGCCGCACGCAGGCCGAGGAGAGCCTGCACAACGCGCTGCAAACGATCAACGAGCTGGAGCTGCGCCATCCGATTGTCGTCGCCGCCGGCATGGTGGCGCAGGAGCTGGCAGTCTTCACCACAGGATCCAACGCACCTCTGCTCGAGCGCTTGCTGCGCGAGGTGGATGAGTTCGTCGCCACGCTGCCGGCTCTGCGCCGAAACCTGCGCCAGAAGGCCGGCTCGGTGCTGCCCACGGTCCATCTGGGCGACCCGACGCTGGTCATTCGCTCGCTGGGCCGCGCCGAGGTTGTCGTCAGCGGCAGAACCGTGACCAACCGCGACTGGAAGACCAAGAGCGCCCGCGATCTCTTCTTCTGTTTCCTCGCCCATCCTAACGGCCTCACCAAAGAAGAAGTGGGCGCCTTGTTCTGGCCGGATTGCTCGCCGGATCAACTGAAGTCGCGCTTTAAGAACGCGGTCTATCGCCTGCGCAGCGCTTTGGGCCGCGACGTGATCTTGTTCGCCGATGACCTCTATCGCTTCGATTGGCAGGTGGACTATGACTACGATGCGGAGACATTCGGCAAGTGGTTGAAGCAAGCCTACCGCACACGCGAGGTTAGCCTGCGCATGGCAAGCCTGCAAGAGGCGCTTGACCTATATGCCGGCTCTTACCTGGCTGATGTCGACGCGGCCTGGGCGAGTACGGAGCGCGAGCAGTTGCGGCGCATGGTCGTCGCGGCCACGACTGAATTGGCTCAACTCTATTTTGAGCAGGGCGAGATGGAGCGTGCGCTCGACTGCTGCCGGCGCCTGCTGCGCGAAGACCCGTGCCTAGAGGATGCCCATCGCCTCGCCATGCGCATTTACGCCTCGTCCGGCAATCGGGCCGGCGTGGCGCGGCAATATGCCATCTGCCAGCAATGTCTGGAAGATGAAGTGGCGGCGCCGCCCTCCGCCCTCACCGAGGAGCTGTATGTGACGCTGATGCAATAGGCGTCAATCGTACTTCACGAAGGCCCCGGCAAAATTCACGAAAAACCCAAGCGAAATCCAAGCGAATATCGTACAGTGAGAAGCAAAATCGGCTCAATTGAGCCGATTTTCTATTTTTGTCGCGTTTTACCTTGGAATAAGTCCGATTTGATGCCACTTATGCGGATAGGCATGGGGCAGAATACAACCATACTCAATTTTTACTGATGATTTTCGCTGACCCAGCTATGAGTGTATAGGAGAAACGAACGATGAAACGCAGCATGATGAAAGCCAACGCCATCCGTGTCCTGATTGCCCTGGGTACGCTGTCCCTGTTCGTCTTGAGCGCCGGCGCCCCGCACGGCTACGGCAGCTAGGCTCGATAGCTAGACATATCAGCACTTATCTTGACTTAGCCGTCAGGTTTCACACCAGAATCCAAAGGGAGAAACGAACGAT
>JBBSBO010000655.1:0-2428 GCA_038251215.1 Caldilineales bacterium | reverse complement strand
GTCGCCTCGTCCACACTGCGCGGCCGGTGATATTCACGCAACAGGGCCATCGACACTTCCTCGTCTCTTCTATCTTGTCTCTTGTCTATGCAGCAATCTTCTAGGGAGCGTCCTCGCCGGGAGTCCCTGCGTCTCTATACGGCGCCGGCGCCCAGGGCAGACTGGCGCGCACCAGGCGGATGTCCAGCCCGCCTAGGCCGGCACGGTCCAGCCGGATCTCGTCGCCGCGCATGGAGCCGAGCAGCCCCAGGTCGCTCAGCAGTTGCGCCGCCTCGTTCAGCGACTCGACTTCCCACACCACGTGATGGATGGCGTCGTGCGGCGCGGCGACCAGACGAATCGCCGGCCCCTCGCTCAACTGCCAAGCGGAGGCGTCGATCTCGACGGCAGGGTGCAGCAGGTTATGCCAGGCGGCGCGCGCCGCCGCCAGGTTGGCGACGCCGATCACCACTTCTTTGACGGAGACCAGCCCCAGCGCGCCGCCGCGGCGGGCGATGAAGTCGGCGATGCTGCGCCGCCGCTCGGCGTCGGCCGCGTGCCAGCCGGGATTGTGCTTGACGAGCATGACCATGCCGTGGCGGTAGATGCGCTCATAGAGCAAACCGGCCCCGTGCATCTCGTCGCCCTCTTCTCGGGCGAGCGCGCGCATCCAGAAGCTCTCCGGCAGCAGCCGGTTGAGTGCAAAGAGCAGGCGCAGCGAAGGCGTCGTCCCCAAGTAGCCGCCCAGCAGCACGTTCAAGCGCAGCAGCATGGGCGAACTGTCCGGCCTAGGCAAAATACAGGGCGCAGGAATATACGAAATGCCCCGCCCTTTGAGCCGCGCGAGGTCCTGCGCCTGCGTCTCCAGGACGAGGCCATAGAAGCGCGCGGGCGGTTCGCCGCGCTGCGCCGGGCCGGTAAGCAACTCAAAGTCGATGTTGCCGGCGTAGAGGCTGCTGCGCCGGTAGGCGGAGGTGGCGGGGAGCGCCCGCGGCGCGGGCAGTTGCAGCGTGGTCGCCAACAGATGCAGCAATCGACGGTAGGCAGGTTCAGTCACCCGGACCACCACGTGGTCAATCCGCCTGACAACGGGTACATCCAATGACACCGAAGGGTGCGGTCTTGTCGTGATCATGCTGGGCGAATCACGATGGGTGAGTCCTGGCGGGTGACGCGGCTGCCAACGGCAAAGCCGGGGCAATCAACCTACCCGGGTCGTGCTCATCGGGTCGTGCAAATCGGATAGTCATCGCCTCCTGCACTATACAGCAAATCCGCCGCGGGGACAATGTGCGATTGGGTGACGCTATTTCTGTTCTCTATAGCTCCACCGTCTGCCCCACGCCCGCGGCGACGGCGCTCGCATAGACGCGGGCGGCGGTCACGGCGTCTTGCAGGGCGAGGCCCACCGACGTGCAGAGCGTGATCTCGCCATCGTCGCGGCGGCCCGCCACGTCGCCTTGCAGCAGGCCGCCCAGGTCGCCCGCTACGTCGCTATACGCAAAGCCGCCCGCGGCGATGGCCTGCACGATCTCGCCGGCTTCCGTACGCGCAGCGGAGTGCGAGTCGACATAGACGCGGCTGCGGCGCAGCGTCTCGGCGTCCAGCTCGCACATCTTGGCTGTGAACGAGCCGACGGCGTTGATGTGCGTGCCGGGGCGCAGCCACTCACCCGCGAAGAGCGGCTGCTCGGCGTTGGTCGCCGTGCAGATCACGTCGGCCTGCTCCACCGCGGCGCGCACGGCACGCAGAGGCGCGATGTCGATGCCCAACTGCTCGCCCATGCTGCGGCAGAACTCGGCGTCGTGCGCGCCGGTGCGCGTCACCAGGAGGGCGTGGCGGATGGGCCGCACCGCGCATACGGCCTCCAACTGCGCGCGCGCCTGCGGCCCCGCGCCAAAAAGCGTGACCGTGGAGGCGTCCGCCCGCGCCAGCACGCGCGTCGCCACGCCGCTGACGGCGCCGGTGCGCATCGCCGTCACGTGTTCGGCGTCGATCAGCGCCAGGGCGCGGCCCGTCGCCGCGTCGTAGAGCACGATCAACCCCTGCAGCGCAGGCAAGCCGAAGCGCGCCGGGTTCTGCCCATACACCGCCACGATCTTCACCGCCACCGTGCCGGGATCGCCGCCCACGGCGCAGGGCATGGTCAGGTAGATGCCGCCATGCGGCTCGACGGACGTCGCCAGGCGCTGCGGCATCACCACCTGTCCGGCGGCGAGGCGGCGAAAGCCGTCCTCCACCGCCGCCATCGTCTCCTCCATCGTCAAGAGCGACTCCACGTCGCCTCGTGTGAGGACCAGCATTGGCGCTCCTATCCTTGCCCGCTTAGCTGAGCTGATTGTCCGGTGAATTTGAGCCTGCGAGTTCAGTTCGCTGGGCCAACAGATATGCAATACACAGATCGGGAAATGAATGGCGCGGTGGTAGTTCCCTACGCTTGTTCCCTATT
>JBBSBO010000654.1:0-2430 GCA_038251215.1 Caldilineales bacterium | reverse complement strand
GGTCTTCAAACAGGCTGCCTTGCACACGCGTCTCGCCGAAGGGGTTTTTGGTGGGCAATTGCAGCTCCGCCACGGAGTAGAGGCGCGGATAGACGATCAGGCGCATCTCGTCGCCACAGTCGGCGCCGCGGTTGAAGAAGCCGAAGGCATCGCCGGTGAGGACTTGCGCCGGGCCGTAGCGGTGAAAGCCGCGCTCGCTGCACGTGACCTCAAAGTGGCGCGCGATGCGCTGGTAGGGGCCGATCATCCAAAAGGTCGAAAACTCCGCCAGGTTGGACGAAGGATTGACCTCCAGCGTGTTGTGCGAGAGGGGCAGCTCGGCCGGGAAGATGTCGCGGATGGCGACCCAGGGCATGGGCAGGAACTTGCGGTTGCGGACCTCGAGCGTCAGTTGCACGGTCTCGCCCAGGAAGGCGCGCGTCTCGCTGAAGCGCCGCTCATAGCTAAAGCCGGCGAGGCTGAACCGCGCCCACAGCCAGGTGACGCCGGCGACGAGCAGCAGAAAGAGCGCCGCGGTGGTGAGGAAGAGGCCGTGCGACACGACCCCGGCTATGAGCAAAACGGACGCAAGCATAATCCAGGCGTCGCTGAATTGCGTGTCCTTTTGTGTATCGATCACGCGTTTGCTGCTGCCGGGCAGGAGCATGGCGGGCTACTCGGCGACGGGGACGGGCACGCTGCCGGTGATTTCGGCCACGATCTGGCCCGGGGTGCGGCCGCGCAGGCGCGTTTGCGGGCTGATGTGGATGCGATGGGTGAGTAGCGCCGGGCAAAGATGCTGCACGTCGCTGGGAATGACAAACTCGCGGCCGCGCAGCGCAGCCAATGCCTGGCTTGCGCGATAGAGGGCCAGCGAGCCGCGCGGCGAGACGCCCAGCTCCACCAGCGGGTGTTCGCGCGTGCTGCGCACAACGGCTAGAATGTAGGCGCGCAGGTCGTCGTTGACGTGTACTTGGCGCACTTGAGCTTGCAGATCGCGCACGGTCTCGACGGCAGCGACGGGCTGCAAGTCTGTGAGGGGATCACCCTGCTCATAGCGCAGGAGGATCTCGTCTTCTTCCTCCAGCGTGGGATAGCCCAGGCGGATCTGGAGCATGAAGCGATCCAGCTGCGCTTCGGGCAGGGGGAAGGTGCCCTCGAGTTCGACCGGGTTCTGCGTGGCGAGCACCATGAACGGCCCGCCCAGCGGGTAGGTCTCGCCGTCCACCGTGACCTGGCGCTCTTGCATGGCTTCAAGTAGGCTGGACTGCGTGCGCGGGGTGGCGCGGTTGATTTCGTCGCCCAGCATAATCTGATGAAAGACGGGGCCGGGGCGGAACTCGAAATCCTGGTGCTTCTGGTTGTAGTAGTTGATGCCGGTCACGTCGCTGGGCAGGAGGTCCGGCGTAAACTGGACGCGGGAGAAGGTGCAGTCCAGGCTACGGGCGAGGGCCTTGGCGAGCGTGGTCTTGCCGATGCCCGGCACGTCTTCCAGCAGGACGTGGCCGTCGCAGAGCAGGGCGACGAGCATCAGCTCGACGGCGTCGCGTTTGCCCACGATGACTTGGGCGATGTTGTCTTGGACATCTTTTGCGAAGGTTGCGAAGGTGGCAAAGGTTGCGAGCTGGCTAAGGGTCATGGCGTGGGTTCCGACATTAGGCGACTGTGCAAGGCAGTATGTTGTTCAAGGCAGTGTGCAGCACGATGCGCGTCGCAATGAGCAATATGCAGCGCATGGGCGTGCGCCGCCCAGTCTAGCGCCGATGCGGGGAGGGGTCAATAACGCAGGCGCGGCGAACGCGCCAGGTGATGCCTCTATGGTACACTCGATGCAAAAGCCGGTGCAAAGCAGCCGTTTTGTGCCGCATATTTGACAGGCCCAGGGGGCGGCCCTATAATGACGACGTTTGTCCTGGCTCACGCAAAGCCAACTTGCGCCGTCTTCGGGTGCAGGCACACTGGTCACGCTCGTGACGGGAATGTTCTTTTCCCTGTGAAATAGAGTCGAAATAGAGGCTGTGTATGCGCAATACAACCATTGCTTTGATCTTGATCGTTGTCCTAGCCCTGGCTGCGCACTTTATCGTGCTGCCCATCGACCACCCGGACTGGCTCAATCGGGCCGTATCTGGGGGCGCGGAAACGCCGCGCAACCTGAAGGAATTCCGCTTGGGGCTAGACCTGCGCGGCGGCACGCAGGTGTTGCTGGAGGCGGATCTGCCGGAAGGCCAGGCGCCTGAAGCAGGCGCCATGACTGCGGCCAAGACGATCGTCGAAAACCGCGTCAATGGGCTGGGCGTGGCGGAGGCGGTGGTGCAGGCGCAGGGCGAACAGCGTTTGATCGTGGAACTGCCCGGTGTGAGCAATCCGGACCAGGCTGTGGAGACGTTGCGTTCGACCGGCCAGTTGGAATTTGTGGACCCGGCTGGCACGCCCTTTGGCTCCGGCATC
>JBBSBO010000653.1:0-2434 GCA_038251215.1 Caldilineales bacterium | reverse complement strand
CCCGCGACCACGGCAAGCGGCGCCGCAAGCTCCGTGCCGCTGGGCCAGGAGCGCAGCGTCGAGGCCGGCGGCTTTTCCTTCCGCCCGACGCGTGACTACGCCCTGGAATTCGCCGGCGCCTCGGTAACGCTTTCCGCGGCGGAGCGTAGCCCCGCCGCCGGCGCGGTGATGTTGCTGCGTGCGGGCGCGTCCGGCGATCTGCTGCCGGAACCCGTCGCCGAGCTGGAGAATAACTTCGCGGCGTTTGTGGACGCCTATACCGCCGAGCGCGCGATGACGACCGCCAGCGTGGAAGAGACGCAGATCGGCGGGGAACCAGGCCGCGCGATCGACGTGATGGACAGCGGCGACGGCTCCGGCTTGATCGGACGCATCGCTATGGCCCAGCCGCAAACGGACCGCCTCTTCATCATGGTCGGCCTGGCCCCGGCTGAAGCCTGGCAGACGCAGGGCCGCGCCGACTTCGACGCCGTGCTCGCTACGGTCGCCTTCTTCCCGCCCAGCGTCACCCCCGCGCCGAGCGTGGCAGCGCCCACGGCCCCCGCTATTAGCGTGGAGATTTCGCCCACAGAGACGCTCACGCCCACGCTGGAGTCCACAGCCGAGCCGACGGCAGAGCCAACCGCGGAGCCGACGCCGGCGCCGGTCTCGCCGCTCGGCCCCAACCCGAAGTGGCGCGTTTATTCCAACGGCAATTTCGTCAACCAACTCGCCGTGTTGCCCAGCACCGTGTGGGCCGCGGGCGACGGCGGTGCGGTCGCCTGGAACAAGTCCACCGGCAGCTCGGCCAAGTTCACCACGCTGGATGGCCTGGCGACCAACCGCCTGACGGCCGCGGAGAATTGCCCGCTGCCCGGGCTGGGCATCCTCTTTGGCAGCGACCTGGGCTTGCAGATCTTCGATGTGGAAAGCGGCGGCTGGAAGACGCTCAACAGCGCCAACAGCCCCATGAGCTTCGACGACATCGTGGCCCTGCACTGCGACATCGACAACGAAACGCTGACAGTCGCCTATGCACGTCACGGCTTGGACATCTTCGACGTCGCCGCGGGCGAGTGGACGCACCTGGACGAAAACAGCGGCCTGGATGCCGGCATCATCCGCGACCTGACCACCACCGCGTTGCAGACGATCTGGATCGCATCCCAGTTGGGACTGACGCGCTACAGAGACGGCGAGTCCACCCTGTACAACGTGGCGAACAGTCCTATGACCTCCAACGTTGTCACCGCCATTGCCGGCGATGGCGACAATATCGTGTGGCTGGCGACCGCCGGCGACCTCTATCGCATTGACGGCGAGAGCTGGGAAACCTACAGCCGCGCCACCGTCGCCGAGTCGGAATTCCCCAACGGCAGCATCATGGGCCTGGCGGTCGCCGACGACGGCAGCGTGTGGGTCGCCACCGATCAGGTGCAGATCTGCCGGCTGGACCCCAATGCAGGCCGCTGCGTGGAGTTCTTCAGCAACGAGGAGGGCATGGCACTGGCGCCCCTCACCAGCCTGCGCCTCGACGCCGACGGCAACGTCTACTACACCACCGCGGGCGCGGGCATCAGCATGTATGACGGCGAAGCCTGGCGCGCTCTCGTGCTCGAAGAGGAGCCGGTGGCGGGCAACCGCATCCGCGACCTGGCGCGCGGCGTGGACGACACCGTGTGGATCGCCACAGGCTCCGGCGTTAGCCAGGTGCAGGCGGCGGACGGCACGCGGCTCAACCTGTTCAGCCCGGCCAATTCTCCGCTGCCCAGCCCGGATGTGCGCGTGATCCAGCCCAACGACGCCGGCGGGCTGTGGATGGGCGCAGGCGGGGCTAGCTTCTACCAGGATTCGGCCTGGGAAACCTACACTGCGGCCGACGGCCTCGCCGGCTCCGAGATCCAGGCCATCGCCCTGGACCAGGAAAACCGCACCTGGCTTGGCTCCAAGACCGGGCTGAGCATTCGTACCGGCGACAGCTTCTTCAACCTGGACACGGAAAGTGGCCTGCCCAGCGACGACATCCGCGCCCTGCTCGCCGACGGCGACGTGGTGTGGATCGGGACCGGCGACGGTTTGTTGCGCTTCCGCGAAAACCAGCTCCAGGTCTTCAATACGACCAACATCAACTTGCCCAGCAACGCCATTACCGCTCTGGCGCTGGACACGGACGGCACGCTCCTGGTGGGCACGGAGCGCGGACTGTCGCGTTTCGTCGACGAGCGCGTCAACGCCATCCCGGACATTGCCGCCGCGCCAATTGTAGATATTGCCGTCGGCACGGACAATAAGGCCTGGGTGGCGACGGCGGAAGGCGAACTCTATCATTTCGACGGCGCCGCGTGGATGCTCGTCCCCGGTCCGCTGCCGCTGCCCGCGCCCATCATCTCGGCCCTGCTGCTCGACAGCGCCGGCGACCTCTGGATCGGCTCCGCGCAGGGCGGCGTGGCGGTGG
>JBBSBO010000652.1:0-2434 GCA_038251215.1 Caldilineales bacterium | reverse complement strand
GGCGCCCTGGATGACGTGGTTGTTGGTGACGACGATGCCTTCGGCGGCGACGATCACGCCCGAGCCGAGCGAGTTCTGGACGCTGCTGCCCTGGGCGGGCACGCCGTAGAGCAGCTGCTCCATGGTGGACGCGCGGCTTTTCACGGTCTTGGCGGTGTAAACGTTGACCACGGCGGGTGAGGCGTCTTTCACCAGCGGGGCGAAGCTGAGGTAAATCTGTTCCTGCGATTGCGGGATCACGGGCTGCACATCGGCCAGCGCCGGCGATTCGGCGGGCAGCGTGACGGCGGCGGGAACGGCCTCGCCGGGGTCGCGCTCGGCCTGCGAGAACATCGGGGCGAGCGCCACGGTGAGCAGCATCAGCACAGCCACGCTGAGGAAGGCGAGGAGTTTGGAGACGTGTTTGGTCATGGTGCGTGGATCGGTCATGAGTATGGCTCTATTGCGGCGCGAAATGCGGCGCAATTCGTACCTTCATGACATTTCAGTCAGGGGGCGTCTGAGGCCGTCGCAGCCGCGTCCCGCTCGCGCAGAAGCCGCAGGTTTTCACCATGCGATTCACGACTGATCCTGTAGAAACTGACGCAGATGAGCATCAAGGTCCACGCGGCGAGTACCGACACGCCGTAACCGAACCCAAGCGCTCGGATGGACTCCTCGCTGGCCCCTGCCCCACCGCCCCCGGTGGAAAACCCGGAAACCCAGAGCACTGCAGAGGCGGTCATGACGCCGACACCCTGCGAGAGCTTCCGAATGAAGCTGATGCCGGCAAAGAAAATCCCTTCGGAGCGGCGGCCGGTCTGCAATTCGCTGTCCTCGACGATGTCAGCGACCATAGAGGCCATCAGCATCTGGGTGGCGATGATCAGCGCCAGGTCGAAGATCGTGATGAAGAAGATGACGTTGAAAAGCGCTTCCGTGCCGTTTGGCGGCAGGAGGCCGAGAAGGCGGAGGAAGACCGGCATTGGCGCGATGGTGAAGGCGAGCGCGCCGATCACGATGGCGCCGCGCTTCTTGCCGAAGGTCTTGCCGACCAGCGGGGCGAGGATCAGGGCGAGGATGGCCGAGATGTAAACAGCAGCTGTGATAGCGGCGATCTGCGCGTTGGTGAAGCCCCAGAAGATCGTGTTGATATACTGGTTGAGCGTTGCCGAGATGCCCGAGGCGATCAGGCCGCAAAGCGTGGCGAGGAACAGTGCCCGGAAAGAAGGATTTGAAACCGTCTCGAAGATTTCCCTGAACACCATGCCGAGCGTGATTTTGCGGGCGGCTGGCGGAGCCTTGAGGTGGGGGATGTGGTTGTGTGTGCCAGCTGTACAGATCAGCGCGCACACGAAAATGCAGACTGAAGCGACGAGGCCGTAGGTATTCCAGCCATCGACATTGAACACGCCGATTTCAATCTCCGCCGTGGGCACCAATAGGAAGCGGAAAAGAAGGATCTGGATCGTCAGGCCGCCAAACCAGCCGAAGAAGGTGCGCAGCGACAGAAGCGAGGTGCGGGCGTCGTAATCCTGCGTCAACTCTGCCGCCAGCGCGGTGCCGGGCACGTCAAAGAAGGTAAAGGACAGGCGGACGAGAATGGTAAGCGCCACCAGCCACAGAAACAGGTCATTGCCGGTCATTCCGGCCGGCGGGTTCCAAGTGAAGTAGTAGGTGACCGCAATCGGAATCAGCGCCCCATACATGAAAGGATGCCGGCGCCCGAGCCGGGTGCGCATATTGTCTGACCAGTAGCCAACGATCGGATCCGAAAAGGCATCGACGACAAGGGCGATCAGGAGCGCCATGGCGACCAGTCCTGCTTCTACCCCAAGGATGTTGGAATAGAAGAACAGCAGCACATACTCGAACCCGTTGTTCTTGACGCCTTCCGCAGCGCCTCCGATGCCAAACGAAACACGTGTCAGCAGGTTGGGCGCGGCGGCAGTAGCTGTCGTCATCGATGCAATCCTAAGATGGTTCGGTGATTGGCCTCAGAGGCCGAGCACGGCTTTCGCCATGATGTTGCGCTGGATCTCGTTCGAGCCCGCATAGATCGAGGTCTTGCGGTAGTTGAAATAGCTCGGCGCGGCGGTCAGGGCGTGTTCCGGCGTGGGAGACTCCACGTTCGATCCGGGTTCTGCCAGGGCGACCGTGTCCTGCACGAAGGGGTTCGCAAAGAGGCCGACCGCTTCGAGCGTCAGTTCGGTGATCGCCTGCTGCGCCTCTGAGCCCGCGCATTTCAGCATCGAGCTTTCGGGGCCTACATTCTGACCAGCTGACAGCGATGACAGGACGCGGCGTTCGGTGGCGTCCAGCGTGTCGATGCGCATTTCGAGGAGAGCGAGCTTGCGGGCGAAATCCGGGTTGCGGATGACCGGCTCGTTGCCGTCATATTCCTTGGAGGCCACCTTGCGCGTCTTGTTGAGCATGTGGCGCAGGCCGGGGGCGT
>JBBSBO010000651.1:0-2437 GCA_038251215.1 Caldilineales bacterium | reverse complement strand
CTTCCACACCGGCACCTTCTTTGCCAAGCAGGAGAACGTCCTCTTCAACTACGACGTCACCTTCCTGCCCAAGGGGCCGGGCGGGCAGTATTCGGTCGTGGGCTGCAGCGGCTGGGCCGTGCCCACGCAGGCCAAGTTCAAGGAGGAAGGCTGGGAGCTGGTGAAGTACCTGACCAGCCTGCCGGTGCAGCAATACATCGGCGAGCAAAAGCGCTGGGGCGTGTCGCTCAAGGAAGCCGTCGGCACAATTGAGCCGACCGACGGCATCCCCGAGCACTTCGCCATGGTCCACACCGACCCCTTCAAGGACGGCGAGAAGTTGGTGGACGTGATCTCGTTCACCTTCCCGCCGGAGCAGTCGCGCATCAAGGAAATCTATGCGCAGGAGTTTGACCCGATCTTCACCTGCGGCGGCGGCGTGATCGAAACAGCCGCAGCCAACACCAAACAGCAGGTAGACGAACTGCTGGCTGCGCAGGAATGGAAGTAAGCGAGTAGTCTGCGGGCGCTGCACAGCCGGGCCGTTGCTTGGCTGTGCGGGGCCCGCGGCGGGTCGCGGCGGCCCGCCGACAGAGAAACGCACGAGAGGATAGTGCATATGGCTGCTTCGGGAATGTCCAAGTTGCAACGCCGCGAGGCGATCGACGGCTATCTGTTTATCTTGCCCTGGCTCATCGGCTTTGTGCTATGGGTGGCCGGCCCCATGATCGCGTCGATTGCTCTGGCCTTTATGAAGTGGGATCTATTCAGCGCGCCGGAGTGGGTGGGCGCCGCCAACTTCGTGGAGATGTTCCAGACAGAGCTGGTGTGGAAATCGCTGTGGAACACGGCCTATTACACGTTTCTCAGCGTGCCGCTGACCTTGATGGTGTCGCTGGGCACGGCGATGCTGCTCAACTTGCCGCTGCGCGGGCAGTCGGCCTTCCGCACCTTTTTCTACCTGCCCGCGGTGATGCCCGCCGTCGCCAACGCCGTGCTCTGGTTCTGGATCTTGAACCCGGACGTAGGCCTGGCGAACGCGCTGCTGCGCATGGTGGGCCTGCCCGAATCGCAGTGGATCTGGGCGGCGAGCAGCGCCAAGCCGACCTTTGTGATGATGAGCTTGTGGGGCATCGGCAACACGATGGTGATCTTCCTGGCGGGCCTGCAGGGCATCCCGCAGTCGCTGTATGACGCGGCCGAAATGGATGGGGCCAACGGCTGGCAGCGCTTCCGCGCCGTCACACTGCCCATGCTCTCACCCGTGATCCTGTTTAACCTGGTGTTGGGCATCATCGGCTCGTTCCAGATCTTTACCAATGCGTTCCTCATGACCAACGGCGGGCCGCAGCACGCCACGCTGTTCACGGTGCTCTATCTGTACCGCCTCGGCTTCGAGCAGTTCAAGATGGGCTTTGCCTCGGCGTTGGCCTGGCTGCTGTTTGCCATTATCTTGGTGTTTACGCTGGTCCAACTGCGGCTGTCGGACGCCTGGGTGTATTACGAAGGAGAAGAGGCCTAATGGCAAGCAACGTGACGGAACAGCCGCGCGCCGTAGCAGGCGCGCAGGCGCAGCGCAGCAAGCGACGCAAGCCGGTCCGCTTCTACATCGACCGCATGATCCAATATGTCTTTATGGCAATCCTGAGCGTGATCTTCATGATTCCGCTGATCTGGATTGTCTCCAGCTCGCTCAAGACGCAGGGGCAGGTCTTTACCTACCCGCCGGTGTGGATCCCTAACCCGGTCATGTGGTCCAACTATGTGGAAGCCTTAACCCGCGCGCCGCTGCTGCGTTGGCTGAGCAACACAGCCATCATCACCGGCCTGTCCATCATCGGCACGGTGCTCAGCAGTTCGAGGGTGGCCTTTGGCTTTGCGCGGCTGCGCTTCCCCTTCAAGCGCCCGCTCTTCATCTTGCTGCTCAGCACGATGATGCTGCCGCAAGTGGTGACCTTGATCCCGCGCTTCATCATGTTCCGCTGGCTGGGCTGGCTGGATACGTTCCTGCCGTTGACCGTGCCGGCTTTCTTTGGCGGCGGCGCGTTTAACATCTTCCTGGTGCGCCAGTTCTATATGACGATCCCGCACGACTTCGACGAGGCGGCGCGCATCGACGGCGCGTCCAACTGGGCGATTTGGCGGCGCATCCTGGTGCCGCTCTCCAAGCCGGTGTTGATCGCCATCGGCATCTTCACCTTTGTCTATCACTGGAACGATTTCCTCAGCCCGCTGATCTTTTTGTTCAGCGAGAAGAATAAGACGCTGGCACTGGGCCTGCGCGCCTTCATCAACCCGAGTGACGCGTCGTGGAACATCAGCATGGCGGCCAGCATGTACCTGGTGATCCCCATCACCATTCTCTTCTTCGTGGGGCAGCGCTATTTCATCCGCGGCGTGGTGATGACGGGCATCTCGGGGCGGTAAACAAACTTCAAACCGCAAAGGACGCAAAGGG
>JBBSBO010000650.1:0-2438 GCA_038251215.1 Caldilineales bacterium | reverse complement strand
CGAGTCCGGCTGCGGCAAGTCGACGCTGGCGCGCTGCATCGTGCGGCTGTACGACGCCGACCGCGGCCAGATCCACTTTGACGATCTCGACGTGCTGACCCTGACCGGTGCACGGCTGCGCGCCTATAACCGCCGCGTGCAGATGGTCTTCCAAGACCCTTTCACCTCACTCAACCCGCGCATGAACGTGGGCGAGGCGTTGCGCGAGGCCATCCACGTGCACAAGCTGCGCCCGCCGGAGCAGGTGGACGCGCGTGTGTTCGAGCTGCTCGATTTGGTGGGGCTGCCCCCGGACGCGGCCGAGCGCCTGCCGCACGAGTTTTCCGGCGGGCAGCGCCAACGCATCGCCATCGCCCGCAGCCTGGCGCTGGAGCCGGACTGCCTGGTCGCCGACGAGTTGGTTTCCGCGCTGGATGTGTCGGTGCAGGCGCAGATCATCAACCTGCTGTTGGAGCTGCAAGCGCGGCTACACCTGACCGTGCTCTTCGTAGCGCATGACCTGCGGCTGGTGCGCCACATCTCGCACCGCGTGGCGGTGATGTATCTGGGCCGCGTGGTGGAGTTGGCGGAGACGGAAAGCATCTTCACCGCGCCGCAACATCCCTACACGCAGGCGCTGATCTCCGCCGCGCCCAAGCTGGACCCTACGCACAAAAGCACTGTCGAGGCGATCCAGGGCGAATTGCCCAGCCCGCTCAACGTGCCGGGCGGCTGTCCCTTCCACCCGCGCTGCCCCTTCGCTTTTGACCGCTGTCGCGTCGACGTGCCCGCCCTGCGCGCCTACCAACCCGGCCACCTGACGGCCTGCCATTTATATGACGAAGGCGGCCCGCAGGCGCGACCGGCGGCGCGTGATAGTCGCTCTGCGCTTGCACCCTCCGCCTAAGTCCGCCCCTTCTTCTTTGGCCTGCGCCGCATCTATCGCGCCGAGCACCTGTTATACTGACTATGCTGAACGTCTGCGGCATCATTCAGGAAGCCGCAGGCTTCCTGAATGATGCGCAAACCGGCTGCGTACACCCTATTTGGTTTCACATTTGCGTTAAATTGGTCGAATCCGAGGAGAAAATTATCGCGATGAAAATCTTCGACATGAACTGGATGCAGGTGGAGGACTACTTGCAGCGCGACAACCGCGCCGTCGTACCCCTGGGCAGCACCGAGCAGCACGCCTACCTCAGCTTGGGCGTGGACAGCATTCTCTCAGAGCGCGTGGCTGTGGAGGCTGCCGAGCCGCTGGGCGTGCCTGTCTTCCCCGCCGTCGCCTATGGCCTGACGCCCTACTTCCGCGAGTTCCCCGGCACGGTCACGCTGCGCGTGGAGACCTACGCCCGCCTGATCCGCGACATCCTCGACAGCCTGGGCCACAGCGGCTTCCGCCGCATACTCTTCGTCAACGGGCACGGCGGCAATGTGCCGGCGGACGCTGTCGCCACCGAGTGGATGGCCGACCACCCGCAGGTGCAGATCAAGTTCCACAACTGGTGGAACGCGCCGCGCACCTGGGCCATGGTGCAGCAGATCGACCCGTTGAGTAGCCACGCCTCGTGGATGGAGAATTTCCCGTGGACGCGCCTTGCCAACGTCACGCTGCCTGCAGAGCAGAAGCACGTCCCCGGGCGCGCGGGCATGGGGCGGCTGGTGGGCAAGCAACTGCGCGACTTCTATGGCGATGGCAACTTCGGCGGCTACTATCAGCGCGACGACGCCGAAATGCTGGAATTGTGGAAGGTCGCCGTCGACGAGACGCGTGCGCTACTTGAAGAAGGCTGGGACTGATATGGACTTTCTGATCTGGGGAGCGGGCGCCATCGGCGGGACCATCGGCGCGTACCTACTGCGGGCCGGGCATGGCGTGGTCTTTGTCGACCAGGCGGCGGAGCATGTAGCCGCCATTAACCGCGACGGCCTGCGCATCACCGGGCCGCTTGACGAGTTCACGGTGCAGGCCCCCGCCTTTATGCCGGACACGCTGACGGGCGAGTACACGACCATCCTGCTCTGCGTCAAGGCGCAGGATACCGAGGCCGCCACGCACAGCCTGGCGCCATATCTGCGCGATGACGGCTGCGTCGTCTCCGTGCAGAACGGGCTGAACGAGCTGATCATCCGTCAAATCGTGGGCGTCGAGCGCACCGTCGGCGCCTTCGTCAACTTCGGCGCGGATTACCTGGAGCCGGGGCTGATCCTCTTCGGCGGGCGCGGCGCCGTGGTCTTGGGTGAGTTGGACGGACGCACGACGAATCGTCTGCGCGAGCTGCACGCCGCCCTGTTGGACTTCGACGCCAACGCCATCATGACGGGCAACATCTGGGGCTATCTGTGGGGCAAGCTGGCCTACGGCGCGCAGCTCTTCGTCACCGCGCTGACCAACGACTCGATCGCCGACGCGCTGGCGGACGCGCGCTACCGCGAGCTGTACATCGCCATCGCGCAGG
>JBBSBO010000649.1:0-2443 GCA_038251215.1 Caldilineales bacterium | reverse complement strand
GTCGGTCAGCGCGGCGGCCACGGCCGGCATGTCCACAGCGAAGCGTTCGCCGTCGTGCGCGAAAGGGACCTCCACCGGCGTCGCGCCGAACATGCGCACAATCTCTGCGCCGTTTGGCCAGTTCGGGGTGAGGACAATCGCCTCCGCGCCTGGATCGATGGCGCAGCGGATGCCCACATTCAGCGCCTGCGTGCCGGAGGCCGTCACCACAATCTCGCCGTTCGGGTCGATGGGAACGCCGTGCAACTCGGCGATCTTCTGCGCGATCTGGGCGCGCAGCGGCGGAATACCGCCGTTCTCGGAGTAGAAGGTATAGCCGTCCGCCAGCGCTTGGGTAGCGGCCTGCTTGATATAGGCGGGCGTCGGCATGTTCGACTCGCCAAACTGGAGCTTGAGCACGCCCTCCATGCCGAACGCAATGTCCGCCAACTCGCGAATCTGCGAGGGCATCACGTTTGCCAGGCTGGGCGCCACAGAGACATCTGTCATGAGCAAGGCCTTTTTTGGGGTTGAGAAATGGATGGCGCAGATAAGTCAAAGTGGGGTCGCGGCGGCCAATCCGTCTTACGCCGCCAGTTCCAGGTTAGCCCGACGCCGAACCTCGTGATAAAGCTCGGTCAGGTGATGGGCAGTCGCATCCAGGCTATAGCGCCCACTGATTTGCAGCGAGGCCGCAGCCATCTTGGCACGCAGGCTGTCGTCATCGAGCAGTCGTCCCGCCGCCACGGCTAGTTCGTCGATGCGCGACCGCGTGTAGCCGTTGACGCCATCCTCCACCACGCCGCGCAGCGCCTCATCGGCGATGGCGACGGCGGGCAAGCCCGACGTGATGGCCTCCAACGCAGCCATCGGATGCACCTCGCTCTGCGAGGCGGACAGCCACAGCGTTGCCGAACGATAAAACTCCGGCATCAGCGCATAGGGCGCGACGCCGGCAAAGTGTACCCGGGTAGCGAGGCCGGCGCGCGCGGCCTGTTCACGCAGGGCAACCTCCATCGGCCCCGCGCCCGCCAGCACGAGGTGCAGGTCGGAACGTCCCACACTCACGCGGCGAAACAGATCCAAGACGGCGTCCGGTCGCTTCTCCTGGTTCAGCCTGCCCACGAAGAGCAGGATGCGCTCCGAATCCAACAGCCTGAAGCGCTCGTGCAGATAGTCGGAGCGCCCGGGGAAAAACGCATGTGTATCCACGCCGTTGGGAATGATCGTCACCGCCGGGTCAATCCGCAGGCCGGCCAAATAGGCGGCAGCCTTGCCCGAAGGCGCCACCACGGCGGCCGCGCGGTTACAGATCAGCCGGTCGTAATGCTCCACGGCAGAATCCAGCCATGGCTCGGCAGGCCCCATGAAGCGCCGGTAGTAATGCGTATACTCTTTCGACATCGTGTGATAGGTGTACACGACCGGGAGTCCATACAAACGCGACAACTGCCAGGCCAACACGCATACCAACGTGGAAGTATGCACATGGATAATATCGTAGTGCATGCCATGGAACTTGGCGGTCACGCCCATGCTGACCGGCATACTCCAGTAGACTTCTTGGTCGCTGGGTAAACGCATGCCGGGCAAATGAAAATATTCGACGCGGCTCTCTTCATCGGCGGTCACCGGCTCGTGCGCCCAGGGCGTGAAAACGGTCACGTATTGCCCCATCTTCGCCAGGGCATGAGCCGTCAAAGTGGCGCTTGTTTCCACCCCACTGGCGGGCATGCCTTCTAGAAAATAGGCGATGCGCAATCTTGTCGACTGACCCATCTAGCTTGGCTCCCAGGAATGGCGAATCTATGCGCCATCCCTGCATGTACGCGACTTTCAAACAACTTGCCCGCGACTCGCCCATCATATCATGGCTGCGCAGTCGCCCCAACTCTCCGCTTGCCCAGCCCCTGCTCCGTGCCGCGTACAGCCGCCGGCAAGGGCGCAGCCACGTCGCACATACTGCCTTCTCCCATACGCTGAAACGACGCGCTTGCTAGGGCTGTTTCAAGTTGAAGGTTCATCGAGTACAATCACCTAAACTTGCCAGAGAAAGGGGAGAATACTGGATGAACCAGCCGAACTATACCATGCTCATGGCGCACATGGCAGATGTTCCGGACCCGCGCAGCCGGCGCGGCAAGCAATACAAATAGACATATTTGCTGACGATCCTATGCGGCGCCCTACTTTGCGGGCATACAAGTGTACGCGGCATGTCACACTGGGCGTTTCATCACGCTCAAGAGATTATTGAGGTGTTGCAGCCGAAGCGAAAGGTTGTTCCCAGTGCATCCACGCTTTACCGAGTGTTGCGCCAGATTGATGTGACAGAACTCGAGAGTCGTCTCAGTCGATTCACCAACGCACTCGATGCCGATGACAAGGTGACAGGTGTGGTCTACGGTCCAGGCAAAACGCCTCTGCGCGGTCAAGCCATCGACGGCAAAGAGGTGCGGGGTGC
>JBBSBO010000648.1:0-2446 GCA_038251215.1 Caldilineales bacterium | reverse complement strand
CTGTGTACGCGCAAAGAGAAACAACTGAACGTTGACCAGCCGGAAGAGGAGCGCGGCGTATGAGCAACCTTACCGCGATTCAGCCTCTGGCTGTGATCATCTTTGCCATCTTCGTGGGGCTGGTGTTGGGCATTTCGTTTTATATGTCCAAACGCGCACGTTCCGCCAGCGGCTATTATGCAGCGGGCGGGCAGATCCACTGGGGCGTCAACGGCATTTCTTTTGCCGGCGACTATCTGTCGGCGGCCTCCTTTCTGGGCATTGCCGGCATGATCGCCGTGGCGGGCTATGACGGCTTTCTCTATTCCATCGGCTATCTTTCCGGCTGGGTGGTGGCGCTGTTCGTGGTGGCGGAGCCGATGAAGCGTTTGGGCCGCTACACCTTCACCGACGCGCTCGACGCCCGCTTCAACTCGAAGGGCATCCAATTGTGGGCGGCGATCAGCACACTGGTCGTGTCGATCTTCTACCTTATCCCGCAGATGGTGGGGGCGGGTGTGCTGGTGACACCGCTGCTCGGCTTCGACCACTACATTGGCGTGATCATGGTCGGCGTGATTGTGATTGTGATCGTGGCAACCGCCGGCATGGCCTCGACGACCTACGTGCAGTTCCTCAAAGGGGCCATGCTGATCTTCTTCTCGTTCATCTTGGTCATCGCCGTACTCTTCCGCGGCTTTTCCACCACGCCGGATCAGGGCGGCAAGGCTCCCTTCTATGCGTATCAGAGCATGGCGGGCGCGACGACGGACGCGGGGGTGGTCCCCGTCGACCCCTCGTATAGCGTAGTCGGCTACTCGCCCGACCAAAAGTTCGTCAAGCTGTCTAAAGATGGCACGATCACGTGGTGGAGCCAGGACCATGCCGGCGAGGACATTGTGCTGCAAGAAACGCAGTCCAAGACCGTCATGCCGGATGGCGGGATACGCATCAACGGCGCGCCGGCGTCGGCGGAGAATGCCTTGCGCACGGTGGGCAACGCCGAGATGATCCGCGGCAAAAGCGGTGAAGAGGTTCGGCTTGGGCGCGTTGGCCCTATCGAGTTTTTGCAGGCCATCGGCGATGAAAACACCATCATCCGCCGCTGGAAGTCGGCTAACTTCGTGGACGGTGAAGACAAAGTTGTGGTCTACTATCCCATCTTCACAGACGGCAGCCGCATCATGCGGCCCGGCCTGAAGTTTGACGTAGAGGGTACGCCGGTGCAAAGGCTCAACTTCGTATCGTTGATGCTGGCTCTGTTCTTGGGCACGGCAGCCTTGCCTCATATTCTCATTCGCTATTACACGGTTCCGACCCCGGCCGCGGCCAGAAAGTCGACGATTGTCGCTATCGCCGCGATTGGCTTCTTCTATATCCTGACGCTCTACATGGGGCTGGGGGCGATGGTGAGCGGGACGATCAATCTGGAGAGCGACAACATGTCGGCGCCTTTGCTGGCGCGCTCGTTTGGCATCGTCCTCTTTGCGATCATCTCGGCGGTGGCGTTCGCCACCGTATTGGGCACGGTCAGCGGGTTGATTGTGGCGGCCTCCGGCGCCGTCGCCCACGACTTGCTCAACCGCTACATGAACCTCAAGCTGGACAACGATCAGCAGGTCACGGCGGGCAGGCTGGCAGCCATCATCGTCGGGCTGATCGCCATCATCCTGGGTATCGTCTTCAAAGGCACCAATGTCTCGTTCCTGGTCGGTTGGGCGTTCGCCGTGGCGGCGTCCGCCAACCTGCCGGCGATCGTGATGATGCTCTTCTGGAAGAAGACCACCTCGCAGGGCGTGGTAGCTTCGATCATCGTGGGCATCGTAACGTCGATGACCCTAATCATGCTGTCGCCCACTATGTGGGCTAAGTATGGGCTGCCCGCCGCCGAGGCGCCTGTGGGCCTGGACAACCCGGGCATCATCTCCATTCCGCTCAGTTTCATCGCGCTCGTGGCTGTTTCGCTCGTGACGAAGGGGACGCGCAACGACAACCTCGAGCGCACCTAGGCCGCGCGCGTCAATGAGCGCGCCCGACCGGTAAGCTATAATGCCCCGTGGAGCATTCGCTTCGCGGGGCGTTTTTCATGAGGAGAATTCGCATCCATGTTTGAGTGGTATCAGCGCTTCTATGCGGCCGTGGCGCCCGACTTGACCGCCGACTCTGCCTATGCCGACTTTTGCCGCCGCGTCTTTGGGCGCAACTTCGCCCAACACGGCTTCGCCGACATGGCGCAGGTCGACCTGCTGTTGCACGCGCTGGCGCTACGCCCGGGCGAGCGCTTGCTCGACCTCGGCTGTGGCAGCGGCGGCATCGCTGACTACGCCGCGTCCGCCGGCGGCGTCTCCGCCGTGGGCATCGACTATGTGGAGGAAGCTATTCGGCAGGCAAGCGCAATGCACTCGCGCAGCCGCGCCCATTTCGCCGTGGCGGATATGGCGCGCCTGTGTTTCCGGCCTGCTGCGTT
>JBBSBO010000647.1:0-2449 GCA_038251215.1 Caldilineales bacterium | reverse complement strand
GGCGTGATCGATAACTCGCTGACTTTGGTGCGTATTTCGCCGTTTTGGCAGCTAGCCGTGCAGGGCCTGCTGATTCTGCTTGCCGTGATCGCCGACTCCCTCATTCTCCGCCGCCTGCAGCGCTCAGCGAGGTAGCCACGTAACCGTATGGCCGCGCCGGAACGAACCGTCATCCCCGCCATCAGCATTATTGCGCCTAAACGCTCGCGCCTGGCGCGCCTCCTGCGTTGGGAGTGGCTGCTGGCGCTCCTGATTGTGCTGGTGATCCTGGTCAACAGCCAGCTCTCGCCCTATTTCCTCAACGCCAAGAATTTGTTCCGCACCTCGTCGGACTTCATGGAAATGGGCTTGATGATGCTGCCCATGGCGTTCATCATTGTCACGGGCAACATCGACCTGTCGGTCGCCTCGACGTTGGGCATGACCGCCTCGTTTATGGGCTTTCTCTTCAACATGGGCGTCAATATTTGGCTGGCTGCGGGCGCGGCCTTGCTGCTGGGCTTGGCGGGCGGCCTGTTCAACGGCTATCTGATCGCCCGGCTGAAGCTGCCGGCCCTAGTAGTCACCCTGGGCACATTCGCCTTCTATCGCGGCATCGCCTATGTATTGCTGGGCGATCAGGCCGCGCGCGGCTACCCGGAGGCCTTTACCTATATTGGGCAGGGCAAAGTGCCAGGCACGCCGGTCCCGTTTTCGGTTCTGCTCTTTATCGTCCTGGCGATTGTGTTTGGCTTGGTACTGCACAAAACAACGTTCGGGCGCTATCTGTATGCGATCGGCAACAATCAGGATGCCTGCCTCTATTCGGGCGTGCCCGTGGCGCGCGTCAAGCTGACCATCTTCGCCCTGTCGGGCTTGATGGCGGCGTTGGCGGGGCTGGTTATGGCCTCGCGTTTCGGCAGCACGCGGCCGGACATTGCCACGGGGCTGGAGCTTTCGGTCATCACCGCCACGGTGCTGGGCGGCATTGATATTCTGGGCGGCAGCGGCACCATGGTCGGGGCCGTGCTCTCGCTGCTTCTGATCGGCCTGATGCGCTTTGGCATGGGCCTGCTCAACATCCAGGGACAGGTGCAGAGCATCGCCATCGGCCTGTTGCTGATCCTGTCCATCTTGCTGCCGCATGTTGCCCGCCGGCTACCGTTGTGGCGCGCCAATCTCGACCGCCGCACGTTGTTGACCAGCGCCGCGGCGCTGGCGATTGCCGTGCTGTTTATCTGGTTCTTCTTCTGGTCACGCGCGCCGGTGCTTGCTGCTTGATGCGTAGCGCAGCAGGCGGCGTCGTTTGCCCGAGACACAGCTAAATCGTGTCATCAAACCCTGTCCTACCTCTATCAATCGTTTAGTGTTCAAGGAGGAACTGCACATGTCTCACCGTTCTGCTGGTTTGTTTTGGACTGTCGTACTCGTGTTGTCCCTGGCGCTGAGTGCGTGCGCGGTGCAGCCGGTTGCCCCGTCCGCCCCCGCGGCGCCTGCGGCTGAAGGCGCCGCTCCCGCCGCAGCCGGCGTCCAGTATGTGCTGGTGCCGAAGAACTTGGGAAATCCCTACTTCGATACGGCCAACAAGGGCGCGCAGGAAGCCGCGGCCGAGTTGGGCGTCGAGGTGACCTACCAGGGATCTGCCACCGCCGACGCCACCGAGCAGATTCAGCTGCTCAACTCGCTCATCTCGCAGCAGGTGGACGGCCTGGCGATTTCGGCCAATGACTCCGACGCGCTGGTTCCCACCGGCAAAGCCGCTATGGACGAGGGCATTCCGGTCGTTACCTTCGACTCTGCCATTGCCCCGGGCGGACGCACTGTGCATATCAACCAGGCCGTCTCCGAGGAGATCGGTCGCTCGCAGATTCAGTTGATTTCCAAGCTGATCGGCGGGGAAGGACAGATCGCCATTCTCAGCGCCACGTCTACCGCGCCCAACCAGAATGAGTGGATCGGGTGGATGAATGACGAGCTGAGCAAGGACGAATACGCCAACATCGAGCTGGTTGCCACGGTCTATGGCGACGACGAGGACGAGAAGAGCTATAACGAGGCCATGGGTCTGATGACCACCTACCCCGACCTCAAGGGCATCATCTCGCCCACGACGGTTGGCATTGCGGCCGCCGCGCGCGCCGTGCAGGATGCCGGCAAGGTCGGGCAGGTCGTCGTCACCGGCTTGGGCACGCCCAACCAGATGCGCGACTATGTGAAGAGCGGAGCCAGCCCGGCTTTCGCGCTGTGGAACCCGGCGGACCTGGGCTATCTGGCGATCTACACGCTCAACGCCATCGCAAGCGGTGAGATCACCGGCGCCCCCGGCGAGTTGCCTGCGCAGCCGCGCATCGCCCGCAACCTACATGCCTGGCTAATGTGAAATCAGTTTGATACCAAGAGTTTTTCGTAATCGGGGTCGAGTTCAAATATGGGCCAGAGACGTGCAACGATCTGAACGGGGTCAGCATTG
>JBBSBO010000646.1:0-2450 GCA_038251215.1 Caldilineales bacterium | reverse complement strand
GGCGAGCCGGTCGAGAAGACCGAAATCGGCTCCCTCACGGTCGTGGTGGGCGACGATGGAAGCGTGCAGAGCGTGGCGGGCGTACCGCTGCCCGCAGGCATCGCCTTGCACAAGGTCGTGATTCAGAAGCTGGGCGCGGCGAACGTCAGCGCATTGGGCCTGAAGGTGCAGCCGGAAGGCATCGCCATCACCGCCAACGACCGGGCGCTGCCCTCCATCTCTTGGAACGACCAGTCGATGCAGTTGGTGGCGGGCCTGGTGGGGCCGATGGTGGGCCTCAGCCCCGACGTCGTGGACCAAGGCCTGGCGACGGTGCGCAACTTGGGCATCGACGTCAACGTGCAGTTGCCTGCGAGCGCCGAGGCCGCGGCTGCCGTGACCGAGACGCAGGTGATTACGCCCGTGGATCTGAGCGGCATGACCGTGCCTTTTATCAAGCTGCAAGCCGACTATGGCGACCAGGGCTTCACGCAGGTCGGCGGCCTCTCGGCGGATACGCTGACGGCGCTGGGCATCTCCTTGCCCGCCTTGCCGCCGGACGTGATGCAGACGCTCAAGGATCAGGGCGTGGCGCAGATGCAGATCAAGAGCGGTGACGGCAGCCTCAACATCCTGCTCGACGGCGAGCAGGCGCTGGCGATCGACTATGACAGCGAATCGCTGGCGACCGCGCTCGACCTGGCGATGCCTTTCCTGAGCGACGTGGCTGTGCTGCAAGACCCGATCATGATGCGCTTCATCCGCGGACAGATCTTGCCGCTGGCGCCGCTGGCGCAGATCGATGTGACGCTTAACCTGCAATAGGCTCTCCGTATCGAGGGAAGCATCTCGCAAGATTGAAAGCCGCCTGGACCTCTCCAGGCGGCTTTTTGATTGGGCGGCGTTACGGCGCGGGAGGCTCGCGGCGCGCCGAGGGCAAGCTCGCCGCGAGCAGGCCCAGCGCCAGCCAATTCCAGGCCGCCAGGTCCGGCAGCGCGGCGAAGGCGTCCACCTGGGCGTGGGCGAGCGCGGCGGCGAAGGCAGCGAGTAGGCCGATTTGTTCCCAGCCCAGCGCGTTGCGTGGTTTCTCCCCAGCCCTGCGCACGGCGTTGATCACGAGCGTGAGCGCGGCGAAGAGCCACAGTAGACCGGCTATGCCAGAGCTTGTGGCGTATTCCAGCCAGACGTTGTGCGGGTGGTGGAGGTTGGGGTCGAGGGGCGCGCCCGGCGGGATGTAGGCGGGGAAGCGCCACAGGAAGCCGCCCGGACCCACGCCCGTCAGCCAAAAGTCGCGTGCCATCTGCCAGGACTGCCGCCACAGCAGGCCGCGCCCGAGCAAGGTAGTGCGGTTGGTAAGCCGCTCCCACGACAGGCCGTTCGCTAGCAGCACGACGGCGAAGGCCGTCACGCTCAAGACGAGCGCCAGCGCCCCAGGGTGTAGCAGGGCGCGCACGGCGCTGCGCAGAACGCCACGACGTGCGGCGTAGAGGGCAAAGACCAGCAGGCCCGCCGGCAGCCCCAGCAGGAGCGCGCCGCGGCTGCCCGTCAGCACGAGCGTGCCGCCGAGGCCAAGCGCCGCGCTTATCCAGAGCAGTCGCCGCTCGCCGTGCTGCGCCAGCGCCAGCCCCAACGCCAAGAAGAGCGTACGCTCCAGATAGAGCGCCGTGTGATTGGGCGAAAAGGCCAGCCCCGCCAATCGGCGCATGGCGTCCGCCTCGCCGCCGCCGCGCAGCCAGCCGAGCAGACCCAGCGTCGCCGCCAGCAGTCCGCCGCCCGCCAGCGCCATCAACACGCGCCGGCGCGCAGCATCAGTGGGCGCCAGGGCGCGCACCGCCGCGTAGAGGATCAGCGGGATCGCGACGAGGTCGACGATGCCGCGCCAATAGGCGGGCCATTGCCAGACCGCGAACGCGCTCAACACCACCAGCGCGGCCCAACTCAGCGCCAGGGCGTCCCAGCGGTCGAGGGACCGACGCGTCCGTCGCGCGTGCAGGAGTAGGGCTGGCAGCAGACAGAGCGCGGCAGCGTGAGCGGGGGGCACGGCGAAGGCCAGTTGGCCCCACACGACATCTTTGTGCTGGAAGTAAAGGGGCAGCAGCGCTGCCGCCAACCACAAGCCCTCACTCGGCTGGGTCAGGATTAGCAGCGCGGCGACGATCCCCAGCAGAAAGATGAACGGCGGCCATACGGCGAGATAGTAGGCGACAAGCAGCGACAGCCAGATGCCGGCGCGCACGGGCGGCGTTTGGCCGCAATAGAATCTGCGCCAACTGCGCCAGGGCAGACGCTGCGCCGCCGCGACCAACCGCCACGCACCCAATGTTATGGCAAGCAGCAGCAGCGCCCAGCGCCTCCAATCCGGCCCAGCAGGAGGGACGGCGAGGGCAGCCGAAGCGCGCTGCGGTTGCGTGCGCTCCCAGCCGGCTACCGCGTCTGCGACCTGGCGGTTGAGGCTGAAGCCCCAGGCGGGG
>JBBSBO010000645.1:0-2450 GCA_038251215.1 Caldilineales bacterium | reverse complement strand
CCCTCCGCCTTCAGCGCCTTGGCCAGCGCCTTCTCAAATTGCGGCCTCGATTTGTAGAGCGTGGCCGGGTCGATGTGCGCCAGAGCGGCCAGGATGGCTTGCTGCTGCGCTTCACCGGCGGCAATCTCCGCCAGCTGCGCCGCCCGGTCCTTGCGCTTCTTGCTGGCGGCCAAGTTCTTGAAAGCCGTCTGCTCCCACAGCCGCTCAATGCGCGCCGGGCTTGTCTGGAAGTTGAGACGCAGGGGCCGTTCGACCGTCAGTTTGAGGAAGCCGAATTGGCGGTTGTCGAAGATCTTGGAGCAGACGCGCGTCTGCGCCGCGCCGTTCACCTCCACCACACATTCGGCGTCGTGCGCATACTCGCCGTACAGACGCACCAGGCCGGCGATGTGCTCATCGCCCAGTTCATTGCGCTTATTGCCCAGGCTCTTCCTCATCTTACGGTAGTGGCGCGTCCCGTCGATCAACTGCACCTTGCCCCGGCGGTGGGCGAGCTTCTTGTTGCTCACCAGCCAAATATAGGTATAGATGCCGGTGTTGTAGAAGAGCTGGTCGGGCAGCGCCACCACGGCTTCGAGCCAGTCGTTTTCGATGATCCAGCGGCGGATGTTGCTCTCGCCGCTGCCGGCATCGCCGGTGAAGAGGGGCGAGCCGTTGAAGACAATGGCGATCCTGGAGCCGTCGCCCCCGTCTGCGGGGGATCGACGGCGTTTGGAGATCATGTGCTGCAAGAAGAGCAGCGAGCCGTCGTTGATGCGCGGCAGCCCGGCGCCGAAGCGCCCGTTGAAGCCCTGCTTGGCGTATTCCTCTTTCACAAGATCTTCCTGCGGCTTCCACTCCACGCCGTAGGGCGGGTTGGCGAACATGTAGTGAAAATGCTCGCCTGCATGGCCGTCGTGCGGCATAAAGCCGTTGGCGCCGCTCTTGCCGTTCTTAATGCCCAACGTATCCCCGAAGACCAGGTTGTCGATCGGCTCATCCTTGATCAGCAGATCCGAACAACAGATGGCGAAGGCTTCGGGGTTATAGTCTTGGCCAAAGAGTCGCAGGTTGGCTTGCGGGTTCTGCGCCTTGATATACTCTTCCGACACGGAGAGCATGCCGCCGGTTCCCGACGTGGGGTCATAGATGCTCCTAGAGATGCCCGGCTTGAAGACATCGGCCTCCTCGCAAAACGCCAGGCTGACCATCAGGCGGATCACCTCGCGCGGGGTGAAGTGGTCGCCAGCCTCTTCGTTGGCCTGCTCGTTGAACCTGCGCACCAGCTCTTCGAAGATATAGCCCATCTGGATATTGGAGACGCGCGCCGGCGACAGGTCCGCCTGTGGGCTACAGAACTCGCGGATGACCAAGAAGAGGCGGTTGTTTTCGTCGAGTTTCTGGATCTCGTTCTCGAACTCGAATTTCTCGAAGATGTCCTGTGCGCGGGGCGAGAAGCCGTGGATATAGGAGACCAGGTTGGAGGCAATGTTGGGCGCGTCGCCCAGCAGCTTTTCGAAGGTGAAAGGGCTGATGTTATAGAGCGGCTGCGTGCGGCCCTCGCCCAGGGCGACATGCGAGAGCGCCGTTTCCAGCGCGACGCCGGTCAGGCCCCTGGCTTCGAGGCGCGGATATGCGGCCAGCACGGCGTCCTTGGTCGGCTGCAGCGCCAGGTCCAGCCGGCGCAGCACCACCAGCGGCAGCATCACTCGCCGGTATTGCGGCGGGCGGTAAGGCCCGCGCAGCTTCTCGGCCAGGTTCCAGATAAAGCCGACGATAGAGGAGTGTTCGGCGTGTTGGGTGCGAATGAGGTCTGTCATGGAGTCTTTCCGGTGGGGTGAAGGAGCTGATCAGCCAATGTGTAAGCGCGGTCGTAGCGGTAATAGCGTGATCGTCCTAGCGTTGTCCCTGGGTCTGATAAGACTAAAATGTATCCCTATCATGCAACGTCCTGCGTGTGATGACCGAATTCGGCAGCAAGAGGCCGCAAATCTGTCATTCGCCTAAGGGAGGCTGATTCGCTATCTTGTAGAGAGATTTCATCTCGGCTTCTCCCAGCGGCTCCTTATACAGCTCGTTCACAAGCCAAAGGCCACTCTCCCGAATTTTCTGTTTCGGGGACTGTAACCCCAACCAGCCGGGCGACGGGCGACATTCGCTACACCAGGATACAGTCGAAATCAGTCGGGACTCCAGCACCAAGCGCTCCTCTTTGGCGGCCACCGGCAAAACTACGAAGGAAAAGTTTTCCTGGATATAGCGCGACACCCTGCGCTCCACAGCCTGTAGCTTCTTCGCATCCATGCTATCGCCGTACCGATCCTTGGCCTGATGCGTCGTTAAATCGATCTCCCAATCTACCCGAACCGGATCGCCGTCACGGTTCAACAAGGCGCGCCCGATATTCTTACGGAAGATGCTGCGGTCCTTATTCTCGTATAGGAAGTGTTGGTGAAGCCTGGCGCGCAGTT
>JBBSBO010000644.1:0-2458 GCA_038251215.1 Caldilineales bacterium | reverse complement strand
GTGCATCGCTTCGGCGGCGAGGTGCATCACACCTACGACACCGCCCTGCGGGGCTTTGCCGCCACGCTCTCGCCGATCGCGCTCGACGCCCTGGAAAATGACCCGCGCATCGCCTTCATCGAGCCGGACCAGGTCGTGCGCATCTTTGAGGAGCAAGCGCCCGCGGTGTGGGGGCTGGACCGCCTGGATCAGCGCGACCTTCCGCTGGACAATACCTACGTCTACAGCGCCACCGGCGCCGGCGTCCACGCCTATATCGTCGACACCGGCATCCGCTCGACCCATCTGGAGTTCAGCGGGCGCCTCGGCGAAGGCATTTCGATGTTGGATGACGACCAGGGCACGGAAGACTGCAACGGGCACGGCACGCACGTCGCCGGCACCGTTGGCGGCACGACCTATGGCGTCGCCAAAGACGTGACGCTCTACCCGGTGCGCGTGCTCAACTGCCAAGGCTCCGGCACGCTCTCCGGCGTGATTGCAGGCGTGGACTGGGTCGCCGCCAATTTTGAGGCGCCCGCCGTCGCCAACCTGAGCTTGGGCGGCAGCGCCTCCGAGGCGCTCGACACGGCGGTGCGCAACGCCATCGCCGCCGGCGTGACCTTCGCCGTGGCTGCGGGCAACTCCAATGCTGATGCCTGCACCGCCTCGCCCGCGCGTGTGGAGGAGGCCATCACCGTCGGCGCTTCCACCGATGAGGACGTGCGCGCCTCGTTCTCCAACAAGGGCGCCTGTGTCGATCTCTTTGCGCCGGGCGCGGAGATCACTTCCGCCGGCTACAAGGCCGACGACGCCAGCGCCACCTTCAGCGGCACTTCGATGGCCTCGCCTCATGTCGCCGGCACCGTGGCGCTTTATCTGGAAACACACCCGCAGGCCCTGCCCGAGCAGGTAAGCGCGGCGCTGCTGGCTGCCGCCTCGCCCGATCATGTGGCGGACGCCGGCGCGGACTCGCCCAAGGTTCTGCTCTATGCCAATTTCGCGCAGGAGGATGCGCCGCCCGCGGTCACGATGACCGCCACGGCGAGCGTGACCGCGACCGTGACAGCCACGCAGACGCCTGACGCCGATGCTACGCCGCAGCCGGAGGCCCAGGCGCTGCCTGCGCCGCCCGCCGCGCAACCTGTGGCAGGCGCGATCGCCAACGGCGCCTTCGAGCAAGCGCGCGCCCCCTGGACCGAGACCTCCGCCTGGGGCTATGACCTCATCTGCGGCCTCGCCTCCTGCGGGGACGACCTGCAGTCGCACGGCGGCGAGCACCTCGTCTGGCTAGGCGGGGCGAACCTGGAAGCGGCGCAGGTGGCGCAAACGATTGCGCTGCCCGCAGGCAAAGCCGCGCTGCTGGATTACTGGTATCGCATCGAGTCCGAGGACCTGTGCGGCTACGATGCCGGCCAAATCCTGGCAATTGCCGGCGATAAGAAGACCGCGCTGCGCAGCTTTGACCTCTGCCGCGATCAACAGACGCAGGAATGGGTCCACGACCAGATCGACCTTACCCGCTTCGCCGGACAAACGATCACGCTGGCCTTCCGCGCCGACACCGACATCTTCATGCGCAGCAGCCTCTTCATCGACGACGTGACGCTCTACATCGGCGGCACTGCTGCCGAGGCCTATCTCGCCTCGGTGCAGGCTGCCGTTGCCGACGGACGCATGGCGGGCGAGCCGGCCCCCTGGTTGGGCTTGCTGCCCCAATAGCCCCAATAACTGTTATCCCGCGGCAGGAGGCTGCGCCCACGAAGCCAAAATCCCCCTGCCGCTTGCCCCTGATCGACGGCTCTCGTCGTCGACCGATCTCCGAGGACCGTCGCCGCTTTGCCGGCGGCGGTCTTCGTTTACGAGCAGGAGAGAGCCGGGAAGGAGCCTGCATGAAAAGTTGCCGCGCGCCGGTAGGGCAGACGTCAGCCTGGCGTAGCGCGAACGTCGCCGCACCAAAAGCTACGCGCCGGGCAGCCTGGGCCGCGGCCTGCTATGCTGGTTCCATCAGCCGGGGAATCGCCTGTGTGACGGTTTCCGGACGCGGAAGCTGCCGGTGAGACGCTTTCCCGGCGCCGGTAGACAGAGCCATCGCCTAGATCCCATTTCCCTCCTATGCGGGCGCTCGCGCGTCAGAGCCGCGATCTTTTAGTTGGATCGCGGCTCTGACGCGTTTTTCGTGATGCCCTCGCCGCGCAACCGCTCGCCCCGCTTGTGCATTTTGTAACAATTCCTCCTGAAGCCAACATCCGCGCGCCCTATACTTTGAGATGACGAGAAGTTAACAGGACGGAGGCTCGCCGAACTGTACCCGGTGTGAGCGAGCCGAGCAAAAGTTTGGGCGCAGACTCACCGGGCCGATAGGAGGGAAAATTGGACGACAAACGACCGCATGTGATCGTGATCGGCGGGGGCTTCGGCGGCCTCAACGCCGTCAAAGCGCTTAAGCATCAGGACATCGACGTCTCGCTGATCGACC
>JBBSBO010000643.1:0-2464 GCA_038251215.1 Caldilineales bacterium | reverse complement strand
CCCTCTTCAGTCCATTCTGTTTAGAGCGTATTCTCTTGCGAGACGTCTTCTCTATCGAGTTTGTTCTGCCGAGGTAAGAAACAGTCTATACTAGTTGGCGGCGTTTGTCAATACCCAATTTTAGCGGATTTTTTGCGCATTTTGCAAATCGAGAGGGCATGCCGGCTGCATTTCGCGTTAGGGGCGGAAAAAAGATCTACCGCAGAGGCGCAGAGTACGCAGAGAACAGCCGCGCTGCGGTTGACACCCCTCCTGGCGCGGTTATAATAACCACACGAAAACCATGCCCATGCACGATAAGCGCCGGGTGCGCGTAGATCAGATGAATGTCCACGGTCCGAGATTGCGAAGCGGTTGGAGGAGCTATCGGCGCTGGCTGGTGGCGCCGGCGCTGGCTGTGCCGCTTCTGCTCACGCGCCCGTTGTGGCCCGTCCTATGGCAATTCGCCCAGGACCCGGCCCAGGTCGAGGCGGCGGTGACGCGGCTGGGCTGGTTTGGGCCGCTGGCGCTGATTTTCCTCAACGCGCTGCAAATTGTCATCGCGCCCATCCCCGGCTATGTCGTACAATTGGCCGCCGGCTTTCTCTACGGACCGGCCTGGGGATCGCTGTGGGGCGCGTTGGGGCTGATGGCGGGCGCATCCGCCGCCTTTTGGCTGGCGCGCCTCTATGGCCGCCCGCTGGCGGAGAAGTTGGTGGGGCGCGGGCGCCTGGACAAATGGGACAACGTCACGCACAGCACCAGCGTCGCCGTGTGGGTGATCATGCTGCTTGGCCCCACTGGAGATATTCCTTACTTCCTGGCGGGCCTATCGCGTGTAGGCTTTGGTAAGATCATCGTAATCACGGCGGTGCTGCGCATTCCCAGCGCCATCGTGGCGGCCTCGGCGGGCGCGGGCGTCATGCTTTTGTCGTGGACGCAGCTGGCCGTGCTGGTCGCCGTCTTGAGCGCCATTGTCGTAGCGTTCCTGCGCTATCAGCAGCCGTTAGTGCTATGGTTCGACCGGCGTGTGCGCCGCGAAGTAGATCGTGAGATCAGTTTGGACGAGACCAATTTAGATGCTGATCCGGAAATGGGTCCAGCAGTGAAACAGGAACTCCTATGACACAGGCTCAGGCGCCGCTGGCGCAACAGATCGACCGGGATCTTCAGCAAGCCATGCGCGACCACGATGAAGTCGCCAAGCTCACGCTGCGCAGCGTCAAGACGGCGCTGCTGGTGGAGGCGTCGAAGCCGGGCGGCCAGCGCGAGTTGAGCGACGAAGACGTAACCGCCGCCATCCGCCGCGAGGCCAAGCGCCGCCGCGAGGCGGCGGAGGAATATCAACGCGTGGGCGCGCAAACGCAAGCCGCCAGCGAATTGGCGGAGCTGGCGGTACTCGAGCGCTATTTGCCGCAGCAGCTCGGCGCCGACGCCATCGAGGAGCTTGTCGCCACCGTCATCGCCGAGACCGGCGCCTCGACGCCGCGCGATATGGGGCGCGTCATGTCCGCCATGCTGGATCGTACCCAGGGCGCCGCCGACGGCAAGCTGGTCAGTCAGATTGTGCGCCGACGTTTGGGCGGCTGATTTTTGGCCGCGACCCTGCCGAAGAAGGGACTATGGCTGCGCAAGCCAACCGGAATCACCTAAATACCCCCAATACATGGAAGGCGCTTTGGCTGAACAAAGTGGTCGTTGCCGCGCTGACGGCCCTCATCGCCGTCGTGCTGGCGGCGCTGCTGTCGTGGCAGTTGCCGCTGAACAGCCAGTTCCAGCTGCAAGAAGGCGAAGTCGCGCCGCACGATGTTGTCGCCCCGCGCCAGTTCACCTTTGAAAGCCAGGTGCTGACCGAGCGCGCCCGCGAACGCGCCGCGCAAAGCGTGGCCGATCAATACGACACCCCCGATGCCCGCGTGCGCCGCCAACAAGTCGACCGCGCGCGCGAGGTGCTGGAGTTTATCCAGATCGTGCGCAACGACGAGTTCGCCACGCCGGAGTTGCAAACCGATTATCTGCTCTCGATTGCGGACCTGCCGATCACGCCCGAGCTGGCCCTGCAAATCCTCACGCTCTCGCCCGAAGAGTGGAACGCCGTCGCCGCCGAGACGCCCCAGGCCCTCGACCGCACGATGCGCGAGGAGATCCGCGAGAGCACGCTCAGCCTGGTGCGCCGCCGCGTGCCCGCCCTGATCAGCTCGACGTTGGACGAGAACACCAGCAGCGTCACCGCCGAGTTGGTGCGCGGCCTGGTGCGCCCCAACAGCCTCTACAACCAGTTGCGCACCGAAGAAATGCGCGAAAAGGTGCGCAACGACGTCCCCATCCAGACCGTGACGCTGGAGCGCAACGAGGTGATCGTGCGCGCCGGCGACATCGCCGGGCCGGAACACGTCGAGGCGCTCATCCAGATCGGCCTGATCCAGGCGGACTGGAGTTGGTGGGTGCTGCTGCGCGCCATCCTCTTCACCGCGGCGCTGATGTT
>JBBSBO010000642.1:0-2466 GCA_038251215.1 Caldilineales bacterium | reverse complement strand
GTGTCCTTCGGCGTCTCGCCGGGAGACGTGACCTTCGGCGTCACGCCGGGAGACGTGACCTACGCGCCGAACCTTCAACCCTCGAACCTGCAACCCTTAAACCATGAGGCTGTCCACCGCTGCCGTCAACTCGTTGAGCGTTGAGGCCACGACCACGCTGTCGCACAGGGGCACATACTTGAGCATATCGCTGTCGCCACTGCCCCAGAGCATGGGCGGCTCGGGGTTAATCCAGATCGTACGACGCGCGCGGCGCGCCATCTGCTGGAAGATCTCCAGTTGCGGATCGTTGTAGTTGTTGCGCCCGTCGCCCACCACAATCAGCGTCGTGCGGCTGTCCACCGTGTCGAGGTAATCGTGCGCAAAGCCCTCGAGCGCAAAACCCATGTCCGTGCTGTAGTGGCCGGGCGGCATGCGCACAAGCACCTGCTGGATCGCCTCGTTGGCCTCGTGGCCGGCGAAGTCAGGCGTAATGTACTCGAGGTGATCGATGAAGGCAAAGGCGTGCGCCTTGGTCACCATATCCTGCAGCGCATGCACCAGCGCCAGCATCAGCTCCGAGCAGTAACGCATGGAGGTGCTGATGTCACAGATGACCACAAGTTTGGGCTTAAGGCGGTGGTCGCGGTGCTTGATCTCGAAGGGCACGCCGCCGTGGCGCAGGCTGGCGCGGATCGTGCCCTTGGCGTCGAGCTGGCCGGTTTTGGCGCGCTTCTGGCGCAGGGCAATGCGGCTGCGCAGGCGGTTGGCCAGGCGGCGCACATCGCGGCGCAGCGCATCCATTTCACGGTCCGAGAGTGCATTGAAGGGGCGGTCCATGAGGTCATCGAGCGCACGCTCGGGGCGCTCTTCGCTCATGTTCTCGGCAATCTTCTGGCCCGCAAAGCGCTGCACCTGCTCCTGCATGGCCTGCTGGTTGCCCTGGATCAGCTCGCGCATCTGCTGCAGGCGCTGCTTGTTCATCCCCATCTGCGCCAGCAGCTTCATCATCTCCTGCAGCGCCTGCTGCACCTCCTCAAACTTGAGGGCACGCAACATGCGGTTCGCCATCCAATCCTTGTAACGCATGTCGTCCATGCGGTTGAGGCCCACCATCTGCCCCAGCCGCTCCATCTCCTGCTGCGTGAGCGCCTCGCCGCGCAGCAGCCGCTCCATCATCGCGCGCAGCTGCTTGTTGAACTGGCGCATGGCCTGTGCCAGTTTCTGCGCCTCCTCGGGCGACATATCCTCGGTCACGTCCTGCATCTCGGGTGCGCCCGCGCTGTCGACGAAGAGCGGGAAGAGCTCGTCGAAGACGCCCAGCCCCGGCGCATCCTTCACCAGCGTGGCGCGCAGCCCCAGGCGGAAGTGGTCGCGCTCCTGCACACCCATCATGTCGACGGCGGTGAAGGCGTCGGCGCTCTCGGCCAGGCTAATGCGCACGCCCCCCGCGCGCAGCGCCGTAATAAAGCGAATCATGCGTTCTTCCATGCGATTCTCCTTCGGAGAAAGGGAGTGGGGAATGGGGAATAGGGAGTGGGCAACAGCGCAATACCAGATGCGCCAGGTTAGCCCACTCCCTATTCCCCACTCCCTACTGCCTGCCTTTCAGTTCCTCCACCGCGTCTCGTCACCGCCCACATCCACGCCGCGCTCCGTCACCTGGAGGCGGCGCTTGACCTTGGAGAGGTCGCTCTCGTGCTTGAGCAGCACGCTGAGCGTCGTCTCAAGCGTGGCGGGGTCCAGGTGGTCGGCGTTGAGCGCCACCAGCGCATTGGCCCAGTCGAGCGTTTCGCTGATGCTGGGCGATTTACGCAGGTCCAAATCGCGCAGCCGCTGCACAAGCTCCACCGCCTGGCGCGCCAGTTTGGCGTTGAGCTCGGGCACCTTGAGGCGCACGACGGCCAGCTCCTGTTCTACATTGGGGTAGCCGATGTAGAGGTAGAGGCAGCGCCGCTTGAGCGCCTCGCTGAGCTCGCGTGTGTTGTTGGAGGTGAGCAGCACAATCGGCCGGTGTACGGCGCGCAGCGTGCCCAGTTCGGGCACAGTCACTTGGAAGTCGCTGAGGACTTCAAGCAGGAAGGCCTCAAACTCGGCGTCAGCGCGGTCGATCTCGTCAATCAGGAGCACGGTGGGCTGCTCGGAGAGAATCGCCTTGAGCAGCGGCCGCTGCAGCAGGAAGCGCTGCGAGAAGAAGACATCCTCTTCCCCTGCAAGCCGGTCGGCGGCCTCCACCAGCGTGTGCGTGCCGGCCAGCTCCTCCTGCAGCTTGTCGCGCAGCAACTGTGTGTATAGCATCTGCTTGGCGTACTCCCACTCGTAGAGTGCCTTGGTCTCGTCGAGACCCTCATAGCACTGCAGGCGAATCAGCTCGCGCCCTGTGGCGCAGGCAATGGCCTTGGCCAGCTCCGTCTTGCCCACGCCCGCCGGCCCCTCACAAAGCAGTGGCTTGCCCAACTGCTGCGTCAGATAGACGGTGGTGGCAAT
>JBBSBO010000641.1:0-2476 GCA_038251215.1 Caldilineales bacterium | reverse complement strand
GGACATCTTTGTGCGCGAGCGGATCGAAGCCGTTACGCACCAGGCCGCGCTGGCGAATGTGCGCGAGAGCATGAGCGATCCGCTGGGGTATGCCCGCGTCAACGTGCTTGGTTCATTGACGCTGCTGGAGTTGGCGCGCACGCATAACTGTCGCAAGTTCGTCTTCGCCAGCACGGGCGGCGCGGTCTATGGCGAGGGCTACAGCCCCGACGGCGACAAGCTGCCCTTTACCGAGCGAAGTTGGCCGCAGCCCAAAGACAATTATGGGGCCAACAAGCTCAGCGTCGAGTACCACCTGGACCTGTATTGCCAAAACTACGGCCTGCCCTATGTGGCGCTGCGCTATCCCAATGTCTATGGGCCGCGCCAGGACAGCAAGGGTGAGGCCGGCGTCATCGCCATCTTTGCCGGGGCCATGCTGGCGGGCGCGGCCACGCGCATCACCGGCGACGGCACGCAGACGCGTGACTTCGCCTATGCCGGCGATATTGCCCGCGCCAACCTGCTCGCGCTGGAGAGCGAGGCGACCGGCATTTTCAACGTGGGGACCGGCGTGCCCACCGACATCAACGCCGTATACAGCGCATTGGCGGACATCACCGGCTACACGCACGCGCCGGAGTACGTGCCGCGGCCCGTGGGCGAGGTGCTCGCCACCTACCTGGACAGCAGCAAGGCGGCGCGCGTACTCGGCTGGCAGACTGAGGTCTCGCTGCACGCCGGGCTGGAGGCGACCGTCGCGTGGCTCAAGACCGCGCAGACTGCCAGATGAGGGCGCGCCGCAGCCGGCATCTCACCGGCGTCCTCCGTTCTTTGCCATGCACATAGCGGTCAACGGTTGGTTTATCGGGCAAGAGGCCGCGGGCAGCGGCCAATATCTGCATCACTTGCTGGCGCGCCTGCCCGAGGTGCAGTCCGGCCCGCAATCTGACGTTGAGGTTTCTGTGCTGGTCCCCGCCGGCTTTGACGACGCGGAAGACGCCACGCAGATCGCGGCATGGCAAGCGCAGTGGCCGCGTGTCGCGCTGCGCTCGGTGCAGCTCCCCGGCCTGCCCGCGCACTGGCGCAAACTCTACTGGGAGCAGGTCGCCTTCCCCGCTGCAGCCAGGCGACTGCGCACCGACGTGATGTGGGTTCCCTATTGGGCGGCCCCGCTGTGGCAGCCTTGCCCGGTCGCCGTCACCGTACATGACTTGATCCCGCTCCTCCTGCCCGCCTATCGCGGGGGGTTTCTGCAACGGCAGTACACGCGCCTGGTGACGGCGAGCGCGCGTCGCGCAGCGGCTGTGCTGACCGTCAGCCACGCCAGCGCGCGCGATATCGTCGACCGGCTGCACGTCGCGCCGGAGCGCGTACATGTCGTCTATCACGGGCCGAACACAGAGGCTGGAGCCAAGCTATCGCAGGATAAGCTAGAGGCTGTGCGCGCCAAGTATGCCTTGCCCGAGCGCTATTTCCTCTATCTGGGCGGCTTCGACGTGCGCAAGAACGTGGAGGGCATCCTCGCTGCCTATGCGGCCTATTTGGCGTGCGGCGGCGACGCGCAGGTGCGCCTGGCGCTGGCGGGCAAGCTGCCGGCGCGCGATACTGCCTTTGCGCCCGACCCGCGGCGCATAACTGCGCAGCTTGGCTTGCAGGATCAAGTACATTTCTGCGGCTGGGTGGCGGAGAAAGACAAGGCCGCCATTTACGCTTTGGCGACGGCCTTTGTCTTCCCCAGCTTATACGAAGGCTTCGGCATGATGGCGCTGGAGGCGATGGCCGCGGGCACGCCCGTCATCACCAGCGACCGTTGAGCAACGCCGGCTAGGCCGCGCGCCTCACGGTACGAAGCAGATCTGCTCGGCGGCGAGGGCCGGGTGGTTGTAGCCGAAATGATCCGTGATCTGCCACAGGTCCGGGTTGTCGACGAAGGTCGGCTCGACCGCGGCGCAGGCATCCTCTACACTCGCTCCCGCGTCAACGGAATCCAGCCAAGTCGTGGCGGCCCCTAGGTAAAGGCTGTCGGGCTGGGCGTCCGCCAAGGCGGCGAGCGTCGCCGTGGCGCCGGCGGCATCGCCCGCCAGAGTCTGCACCTGCATCAGGCGGAAGTGCGCCAGGCCTTGCAGCAGGGCCAGCTCGTCGTCGGGGCGCAGGCCGAAGATGCTGCACGCTTGCAGGCCGTCGTCCAGGGTCGCGGCGTAGAGGTCGACGGCGGGCTGGTATCCAATCACGTCCGCGGCCGTAAGCGCCACATCCGCCTCCACCAGGCGCAGCCCCATGCAGTCGTTGCCCTCCGCCGTGCGGTCATAGGTCCAGCTGATGCGGCGGTACGGCTCGCCGTCCACGCTCTGCCATATCTCGCGGTGCGGCACAGCCAGGCCGCCTTCCAGCGTGTCGCTCACGCCGCCTTCCAACACCAGGCTCTGCCCGCTGCCGGGGTCGTCGCTGGCGACGGGTTCCAGCGCCGCCGTGCCCAGGGCGATCACCGCGCCCG
>JBBSBO010000640.1:0-2481 GCA_038251215.1 Caldilineales bacterium | reverse complement strand
TCGGCGCGCGACTATTTCGTGTACTGGGCCGCTTTGCCGGACCTCTTCTACGCCTTCGACGCCGGCCTGTGGGATCTGGGCCAGGCAACCGCCACACTGGGGGATAATCCCCTCTACATCACCCCGCGCGGCCCCGAACACGCCACGCTCGCCTTTGCCTGGCGCGAGTTGCCGGACCGGCCCGCGCTGCAACCTGTGGCCTTCGACGGACGCCACATCTTCCCGCTCACCGCGGGCGTCACCGCCGCGCCCGAACGCTACGCCGTGATCGAGCACGAGGACTTCCGCACACGCCTGCTGCTGCCGGAAGTCCTGCCCGCCGCCGCGATCAGCGAGGAGTGGACGGACCTTGACGGCGAGATCTACGCGCGCCTCTACACCCGCCCCACGGGCAGCGCCGCCGCGCGCCCGCCGCGCGTCGCCCTGCCCGCGCAGATCGGCGACGGCATCCGCCTGGCGGGCTATGACGTGCTGCCCGCCCCGCCCCGCCGCGGCGAGCCGCTCTACGTGCAGTTCCACTGGCTGATCGACGCCGCGCCCAGCCGCGATTGGACCGTCTTCACGCATGTCGTGAGCGACGCCACGGGCGAAGTCGTCGCCGGGCACGACAGCAAACCGGGTGCGGGCAGCCTGCCCGCGCTGCGCTGGCAGCTGGGCTGGCGCATCCTCGACGAATACGAGATCGCCCTGCCCGCCGACCTGCCGCCGGGGAGCTATCGCCTGCGCGCCGGCCTCTATGCCGAAGACGGGGCGCGCCTGCCGCAGGACGAGGCGGGCATCGACCTCGGCCCGCTCGTGCTGGAATAGGCGTTCATGATCGAACTTCGCACGTCTCCTCCACGCGCCCGGCGCGGCTCCCCGACCGACGCCGTGCTGCTGCCTGCGCTCTATCGCAACGAGCAGAGCTATGGCTGGAGCACCGGCATGAGGGCCATCACCCGCGCCCTACTGGCGGAGGTGACGCTGCCCTGCGGCCCGGTCGCCGAACTCGGCTGCGGCGGCGGTCATCTGCTGGCGGAGCTAGGCCCGCTACTGCCGGGGCGCTTGCTCACCGGCATCGACCTGCATCCGGAGGCGCTGCGCCAGGCCGCCATCACACTGGGCGACGCCGCGCATCTGGCCCAGGCGCACGTGCAGCACCTGCCCTGGCCCGCCGACGTCTTTGCCCTCGTCCTCGCCCTGGACACGCTCGACCAACGCCGCGTGCGCCTGAGCCTGGCCCTGCGCGAGAGTTGGCGCGTCCTGCAGCCGGGCGGCCTCCTGCTGATCCGCGTCAGCGCGCACCCGTGGCTGCAAGGCCCGCACGACGCGGCCTTCAACACGGGCCGCCGCTACGCCAAGCGCACGCTGCGCGCGGCCTTGTTGCGCGCAGGCTTTGCGCCGCTACGCCTGACCTATGCCAACACGCTCTTCGGCGCGCCCATCGCCGCACTGCGCCTGTTGCAGCGTTGGCGCGTCCTGCCCTTCCTGCCCTCGCTCTACACCACCGCCGGCCTCAACGCAGGCTTAGCCGCGGCGCTGGCGCAGGAGGCGCGCCGGCTGCGCCGTCATGACCTGCCCGCCGGCCTCAGCCTCTACGCCCTGGCGCAGAAGCCGGTCGCGCTTACCCTGGACAACTGTGATGACCCCACCTACTGATACGTCGCCCGCGCCGCCGCTCGTATGCACCGTGCTGCCCACCTACAATGAGCGCGACAATATCGAGCCGCTGATCCGCGGCGTGTTGGCGCACGCCGTCACGCCGCACATGGTGCTGGTCGTGGACGACAATTCGCCCGACGGCACTTGGCAGATCGTGGCGCAGTTGATGCGCGAGTTCAACCGGCCAGGCGAGCTGCGCCTCGCCCTCATCCGCCGCACGCGCGAGCGCGGGCTGACCTCCGCCATCCAGCGCGGCATCGACACGGCGATCTACACCTTCGGGGCCGAGATTGTGACGTGGATGGACTGCGACCTCTCGATGCCGCCCGCAGCCGTGCCCGAGCTGGTGCGCGCCATCGTGCAGGGCGACGCCGACATCGCCGTCGGCTCGCGCTGGATCCCCGGCGGGGCGGACGTGGCGCACGGGCGCATGGCGCGCGGCCTCAGCTTGGTCATCAACAGCTTCGCCATGCTGCTGCTGGGCGGAGAGATACATGACTACACGAGCGGCTTTATCGCCGGGCGCGCCGCGCCGCTGCGCTGCATCCGCCTGCGCGGCGACTACGGCGAGTACTGCATCGACCTGCTCGCCCGCGCCCATCGCGCCGGCTACACCCTGGCGGAAGTGCCCTACGTCTGCGTACCGCGCACTACGGGCGACAGCAAGACGGGCGCCAACCTGTGGGACTACCTGGCGAAGGGGCGCAAGTACGTCGCCGCCATCGTGCGCCTGGCGTGGGAGGCATCGAGGCCCACGCATGACGGATGACGCATGACGCATGACACGCGTCATGCGTCATCCGTCACCAGGCCCTTGTACTTCGCTGCACAAAGGACATA
>JBBSBO010000639.1:0-2488 GCA_038251215.1 Caldilineales bacterium | reverse complement strand
TCCGTAAGCCAACTGGAGACGATCTTGGCGGGCGTGATCGCGCAGGTGGGCGCGTATGTGCGCGTGGAGGGCGACGCCAGCCCGTTCACCGTCGTCTTCGAGAACGGAACCATGCCCGCCGAGATTCACCTGGACGGGGATGGGCGCATTATCGGGCTTTTTTTCCGCCCTGCCACACCAACGGTCCACAGCCTAGAGGAAGTTCTGGCGAACTTCGAGGGGCTGACGGGCGACGTCAGCGTGCTGGTTCTGCAAAACGATAAAGAACTGCTCAGTCTGAATGCGGATCAGCCTTTGGCGGTAGGTTCGGCCTTTAAGTTGGCGGTGCTCGCTGCGCTGCAGGAGCAGATCGATGCCGGCGAACATACTTGGGACGAGGTAGTTATGCTGAAACCGGAGTGGAAAAGTCTGCCGAGCGGCATCTTGCAGGATTGGCCGGACGACAGCCCGCTCACCCTGCACACGCTGGCGACTTTGATGATCTCCATCAGCGACAACACTGCCGCGGATACGCTACTGCACGTCGTGGGCAGCGAGAACGTGGAGGCGCTGACGGCGCGCAACCAGCCTTTCCTCACGACGCAGGAGATGGTTAAGCTCAAGGCGCCGGAAAATGCCAAACTGCTGGCGCGCTTTCAGGCCGGCAGCGAAGCGCAGGAGCGTCAGGTCCTCACCGAGCTGGAGGCGCTACCCCTGCCCAACGTGGCGGACTACCCTAGCACGCCGACAGCGCTGGACGTAGAGTGGCATTTCACGCCGCATGAATTATGCGCCTTGATGGAGCAAGTGCAGGCGCTGGACATGATGAGCGTCAACCCTGGCGTCGCCAATGCCAAAGAGTGGGCGCGCGTGGCGTATAAGGGCGGCTCCGAGCCGGGCGTCTTGAACCTGACGACCTGGCTGCAGGCGAAAAACGGCGATACGTTCTGTGTGGTGGCGACGCAGAATCGCGAAGATGCTGTGGTCGACGAAATGGCCGTCTTCGGCGACTACAGCGCGCTGATCGGCGCGCTGCCGCCGGACGGGAAGAACTCTGTACCGAAAAAATGAAAAGTGCGTTGCCAGGCGAAAGTGAGGTTCCCGGCGCACGTTAAGTCGCCATGGGCATTGACGCAACTCGCCAGCGGGTGCATAATAGGTGCATGAACGCAACCATTGGTCAGGGCGGGCATGTGCCGGAACGGGTACAATGCGGCTGCGAATCCTGATCGTCGACGATGACCGGTTGATTCGCCGCAGCCTGGCGTTGCACCTGGAAGATGCGGGCTATGAGGCGTTGGCCGCGGGTGACGCCTTTGAGGCGCTGAAGCTGCTCGACGAGCAGGCCGTTCACCTAATCCTGCTCGATATCGCCATGCCCGGCATGGACGGGCATGATGCGCTGCGCCACATTCGCCAGAAAACGCAGGCGCCGGTGATCTTCGTGACGGGGCGACGGCGCGAACTGGACGAATTGGTCGGCCTGGAGTTGGGCGCCGACGATTACGTGACAAAACCCTTCGACATTGACATTTTGTTAGCGCGCATCAAAGCTGTGTTGCGACGCTCTGCGGCGTTGGTCGCGCCCCATGAGGAGGCCCTTGTCTCTGTAGGCGACTTGCGCATCGACGTGCATGCCCATGTTGCGCGGCAGCATGGACGCGAACTGGAGTTGACGCCTAAGGAGTTTGATCTGCTCCTCTACTTGGCCCAAAACCCGGGGCAAGTCGTCAGCATGCAGCAGATGTTGGACCACGTGTGGGGCGAGGGCTGGATCGGCGAAGAGCAAACAGTGTATGTACACATTCGCTGGCTGCGCACCAAGATCGAGGAGACCCCGGCGTCCCCACGGCGGCTGATCACGGTGCGCGGTATAGGCTATAAGCTGACGCCCGTGGAGACGACCGAGGACGCCGGCGCCGCGTAGCCAAAACTGTGTTGCCGCCGGCGTGTCGTCGCCACCACAAAGTCAATAATAGGTAGTCAACGCTGCATAGAGATGTGAGGTGCGATGTTCGGCAGTTTGCGCACGCGCTTTGCCCTGAGCCATACCCTCCCCGTCCTCTTGATGATGCCCCTCGTGGGCTTTATCCTCCTCTATTTGCTCGAAACTCGCTATTTCTTTGGTAACTTGGCGAATGAGTTGGTCACCCAAGCCGCGCTGATTGCAGAAGTTGCGCAAGTCAACCCCAATGCTTGGACCGGCCCGCAGAGCGCAGCCGGCGTGGTGGCGCGGCTGCAGCGGCGCGTCCCTGCGCGCATTATGCTGATCGACGGCGAAGGCCGGCTGCTGGCCTCGAGCCTGGCGCAAGACGAGGGCCGGGCCGGGCAAGCGATTGAGGCAGACGTCGTCGCGCGCGCGCTGGCGGGCCAAGACGCATGGGAGGTTCGCTACAGCCGCATGTTGGGCGAAGAAGTCGTGGATGTGGCCGTGCCGGTGGTGCAGGACGGGTTAGTCGTGGGCGCGGTGCGGCTGTCACACAGCATGGACGAGATTATGGAGCGGCTG
>JBBSBO010000638.1:0-2494 GCA_038251215.1 Caldilineales bacterium | reverse complement strand
GCCATGTCCAGATCGGTCAATACCCCGTCGCGGTCGACGATGACCGCGCGGCAATTCACGGTGCGGCCCGTCATCGGGCGAAGGGTTCGGTCACGCGCGATGCCTCGTCGGCCGGCAGCGGCATCTCGAGCGGGGCCGGATACCAGAAGGGACCAAGCCGCATACCCATGCCCACCACCGGCGGCTCTCCCCAGGCGTCTTCGTACGCCAACACCTGCTCGGCGCGGCCGCTCTTGTCCATCTGCATCGGACAGCGCACATAGGCGAAATCGTAGAGGATCGTGCGCAGGCGGCGCTCGTCCAGGTCGTAGCCCAGGTGCTGGCTCCAATAGCATTCCAGCTTGCCGAGCAACAGCGGCGGCACAACCGATTGGGCGACTTGCGGCTTGCCCGTGCCGATGTAGAGCGTCGCCGGCGGCACATCCTCGCCGTAGACCAGGCGCACCAGCTCTTCGCGCGTCGAAGCGCCGTAACGTCGCGCCAGGCGCAGCATCAATTCCCAGTGCGCTTCCACCTGCGAGACCACCGAGAACCAGACCGTGGGGCCAGGATTGCCCGCGGTCACATGGCGCACGTAGGCGTCCACCTCTTTCAGATCGGGCCAACTCTCCGCGCCGATCAGGCGTACGCGCCAGCCGCGCCGGGCGTACTCCTCGGCGGCGCCGTCCATCACCATCGCCCAGCGCACCCAGTTGAGCAACTGATCCGTGTAGCCGGGCGTGGCCTCATGCTCGTGGCTATGCACCAACACCGGCGAGATCACATGCTGCACGCCGTGCGCCAAGACCATATCCAGGCAGCCAAAAGCCTGCTCGCGCGTCCAGCGGGCATATTCCTTGCTGTGCGGAGAGACGCCCGCCAACACCGCCCGTCGCCTGGTACCGCCTGCGCCCACGATCACCGTAGCCGGCGCCACTGCGCGAACTTCTGCCAGCGGCGCCGCCAGGAACTCGTCTAGCGTGGGGGTGCGCTCCTGCGCATGATTCTCATGTGCAGGGGGGTAGCGCAGGGAAGCATCTCGCCGCCAGCCCGCTGTGCTATACGCGTCGGACAAAGCGGTTTTTCTCAATGGCGTCTCGGTGTGGGGTACCATGTCAGCGTCTCCGGCATTGTTCTAGGTTGAATCGCGTTTCAATCGTCACATCACACGTTCGGGAATATTCCAAACCCGCTGTGACATCTCCAATACGGTACAACGGCGTCCGGCAAAAGCCGTCAGTCCGTCGCAAACATCGGTATATAGAGGATATCCGGGTCTGCATTACCCACTGCCCCTGCCCCGGTGACATCCATAGCCGCCATAGCCGCCAGCGGACACTCGCCCTCGCCCGCATAGTTGGTCGCGCCAAACGCCTGCAGGAAGCAGTTGCGCATCAGCGCACCGTCGGGGTAAAGCACGACCTGGGCGTTCGACCCGCGCCGCGCGAAGAGTTCGTCGAGCGCGGCCTGCCACTCGGGGATCTTGGCCTTCGCCGCATTGACCGTGGTCACGCCGTCGAGCAGCTCATCGTAAAAAGCGCTGGCGGCCTTGTCCTTCGCCACCATCGTCAACGGCTCGTTGTAGTTGTAGATGCCGATGGTGGACGTGCCGCGCAGATATTCCGGCTGCGGCGACTTCTCGATTTCGACCAAGCCGGCCTCAATGGCGCCGTAGCTGTAGGGCGCAAAGACTTGCGGGTAGACAGCCACCATCGCCGCCGTCGGGTCCGGCACAGACACGGGGATGCCGTCCGCCCCGCCCGAGAACAGCCCCACGTACCAGCCCAGCGCGGCGCCGACCAGCTGCGCCAACGGCGCCTGGGTCGCCAGCAGGAAGACGTCGCCAAAGAACAAGCTGAACTCGGCGAAAGCGTCCGTGGGCACGATCAGGATCTGTTCAATGCCGGCGGAGAAGACAAGTTGGGCGGCATCGGGATCTTGCCAGAAGTTATACTCGGCGGAAGGCGTTTGGTTGCCCAGCCCGCGATTGCCGCCCAGAACGACATACTGGTAGCGGAGCATTTCGTTCGGGCACTTCTTAATGGCGGTGGCGATGTTCGTCAGCGGGCCAAGCGCCAGGATCGTGACCGGCTCGGCATTAGCGCCGTGGGGCGCGTGCGAGCAGTAGAAGGAACGCACGTCCGTAGGCGTCGCCGCCAGCAGTTGGTCGAGGTCGACCACGTCTTGCAACTGCTCCTCAAAGATGTAACGCGCATAGCCCAGGCCGTCGGTGCCGTGGATCAGCTTGCCGGTGGTGCTCAACTTTTCGTTGAGCGGCTTGGGCGCGCCCATCCACACCTCCGGCGCGTCGTCCGGCTGCCAGCCGTTGCTCAAGAGCAGGGCCAACACGTTCTTGGTGGCGTTGTCGACCGTGGTATTGCCCGCCACCGTGGTCACCGCCAGCAGGTTGACCTGGGCCGTCTGCGTCAACAGCCAGCCCAGCGCGGCGGCATCGTCAACGCCGGCGTCGGTGTCCACGATCAACTTGCCGGGCGGGATGTAGCCGGGAGGCGCG
>JBBSBO010000637.1:0-2500 GCA_038251215.1 Caldilineales bacterium | reverse complement strand
TTGACCCTGGCTGCCATCGGGCTGATCTTCCCGGCGCGTTCGGTGGGAGGGATTTTCGGCAATCTACTGTCCGGCGTCGGCTCGGATGTGATCGGGCGCCGGCGGCTGGTCTGGATTTCGGCGCTATTGCTGGCGGCGATGTTGGCTTTGACCGCGGTCGCCAAGCTGTGGGCCTTGTTTGTGATTGGCTTCGTGCTGGTCAGCACGGCGCAGGGTGCGCTGGCGACCGGCATCAACGCCCTGATCGCCGACGCCAACCGCGAGGCGCGCGCCAAGGCGCTCAACATCCTGCACGGCGTCTACGGCGCCGGCGCGGCCGTCTCCCCGCTCATCATCGGCGCCCTCATCCAAGGCGGACTGCCGTGGCGCTGGGCCTTGGGCGGAACGGCGCTGATCTGGGCCGGCTATGGGCTAGTCGCCTTTCTGATGTACGGCCCCGACCGGAGCCATGCGAAAGCCGGGCAAACGTCTAAGCTGGACATGGCCATGCTGCGCCAAGGGCCTTTTCTGGCGTTGTTTCTGATCTCCTTCATCTACAACAGCGTCGCCTACAGCTTATTGGGCTGGGTCGCCGTCTTCATGCAGGAATCGGCGGGCTTCTCGGTCTTTCTGTCGGTCTCCATGGTCTCGGTCTTCTATGTGGCGCTGACCATCGGACGCTTTGTCGTCGCCGCCTTTGCCGAGCGAGTGGGCTACGGCACGATCTTCCTGGTGTTGGCCCTGGGCATCACCTTGAGCTATCCGCTCGTTGTGCTGGATCTCCATCCCTGGCTGGTTGTAGCCGGCGTCTTCCTCACAGGGCTGAGCCTTTCCGGCCTATTCCCCACGGCATTGGCCTATGGCTCGCGGCTCTATCCTGAACAGACGGGGACGGTCAGCGGCACGCTCAACGCGGCCTTGACGCTGGGCGGGATGATTCCGCCGCTGTGGACGGCGGTGCTGGCGGGCGCATGGGGTCTGCAGGCGGCCCTGGGCGTCAACTACATCATAGTCCCGCCGTTGATCTGGCTGGCCCTCTATTTGGGGCGCAGAGAAGCGAGCAGCCTCACGGTGAACGCATGATTGGCGGCGCGCCAAAGCGATCGCTTGAAGCAGGAAGCACAGCAACAATGACAATGCTCATCAGTACGGTGCAGCAAGCCCTAGAGGAGTTCGTACTGAACTTCATCGAGCGCCCCTACCTTGCCTATACAGAGCATGGTCTGCACGCACTCTTCTTCACCGCGCTCTTCAACCGCTTACCTCCCCAAGATCTCTACACGGAGTGGGGAGGCCGCGAAGTCTGCGTCATTCAGAAGGAGTATCCAACAGCCTGTGCGCTGGGGAAACCTCAACGGCAGCATTGGGATATCGCCGTCCTTAAGACACCGGCAGAGAGTGCCTGCGATTCTTATGACTATCTCAAGCTGGCGGCAGTTGTAGAGTTCGGCATGAACGAGGCGGAGCCACACCTCCTCGACGACTTGGAGCGTCTATCACACCCCGGGGCTAATGTCGATCACGCCTTCGCCGTGCATCTCTATCGACTCTCGCGACCCGGCGCGCCCTTCTCCGGGCGCGACTGGTCTGCGAAATCAGCGCGAATCGTCACGCCGGAACGAATCGCCAAGCTTACGGAAGACAAGACCATAACGGCCTACTACGCGCTGCATGACGATACGGGCAAATACCCAACCGCGGCCTACCGCATCCAGAATGGTTCCGCTTCGCGGCTTGGGCAACGATTAGGAAACAGAACTGAATTGAACGAAGTAGGCTGGGAAAGCGAAAATAGGGAAACGGACATCATCACCGCCTGCGCGCTGCGCTTTAACGGGTATGCCTATGCCGAGGATCACGGCCTGATAAGAACGGGTGAAGACGATAGCGTCGATCCGCCCATGCCGTATTCGGACTACTCGCGCGTCCTGCGCGATTTCCTTGATAACCCCGATTGGTCGCTGCCACGGGGCTACCTGTTGATGATCCTCTTTCTACTGCAACGCGGCCTCATCAAAGAGGGTTGGCTGCGCTGGGATTCGCATGAGGCGAAGGTCGTTCGCATGTTGTTTCTTGAGACGTGCCGGGACGAGATGCCCAGCAAGTATCAGATTCCGGACATATATGACCAGTGGCAGAGGCAGTACCGACCCTACTTGGACGAGTACGTACGCTTGATTGAGCACAGACATCGCACCACCCTCTACACGGGCAAAGCTCAGCCCTAGACTGCGCACGCCTATGCCTTGACAATTCTTCTGACTGCACCGCAGCGAAGCCTCACACTCCATTTGCTTGCAGAGTCCTGTGAACTGCCGCTGAATTTGGCCGGGCCGCGTGCGCCACCCGCCGATCCCAACGTAACTCGTACCACATGGCGAATTATGCCTCCCAAAAACCACAGCACCCGCCGGTGAGGGCGGGCGCTGCATGTTGCCTATTCAGCTGGGGGACAGGGATTCGAACCCCAACCATCTGATCCAGAGTCAGACGTTCTGCCGATTAAACTATCCCCCATCGG
>JBBSBO010000636.1:0-2503 GCA_038251215.1 Caldilineales bacterium | reverse complement strand
TCCCTGACCGAAGAGCGCCGACGCGAACTCATCAAAGTGGTCAAGCAGGAAGGCGAGACGGCCAAGGTGGCGGTGCGCAATTTGCGCCGGGATGCCAACCATACGCTCAAGGAGGGCGTCAAAGCCAAGACCATCTCCGAGGACGACGAGCGCCGCACACAAGACGAGATTCAGAAACTCACCGACCGCTACATCGCCGAGATCGACAAAGCCTTGGCGACCAAAGAAAGCGATCTGCTCGCCGTTTGAGCGTGTACGCGCCGGCCGTGCGCGGCTTCGGAGGACCGCTGTGAAGTTATTCCCCAGCTCGACGCTCGATGTTCCCGGGACAGCACCTGTTCCGCGTCACGTTGCTATTATCATGGATGGCAATGGTCGTTGGGCCAAGAAGCGCTTCCTGCCTCGCATTGCGGGCCATAAGCGCGGAGTGGAAACGGTGCGCGAAGTCATCAAGGCTTGCGTCAAGCGCGGTGTTTCCTATCTCACGCTGTTTGCGTTCAGCTCCGAGAACTGGCGCCGGCCGCCGGAGGAGGTATCGTTCCTCATGCAGCTCTTCCTGCGCGCGCTGGAAGAGGAAGTCTCCAAGCTCCACGACAATGGCATTCGCTTCAAGGTGGTCGGCGATCCTAGCCGCTTTGAGCCACAATTGATCGAAGTCATCCAGCGCGCCGAAGCGCAGACGAAGAACAACAGCGTACTGACCTTGACGGTGGCGGCGAACTACGGCGGCCGCTGGGACATCATGCAGGCGGTTGAAAAAATGCTGGCTGCGCATCCCGAGCGGCGCGCCGGCTTCACCGAGAACGATCTGGCCGAGTACTTGACGTTGAATTACGCGCCCGAGCCGGATCTCTTCATCCGCACTGGTGGCGAAGAGCGTGTCAGCAATTTCCTGCTCTGGCAGCTTGCCTACAGCGAATTTTATTTCACCGGCACGCTGTGGCCAGAATTCGATAGCACCGCTTTTGACAAGGCCATCGAGTCTTACCAGCGGCGCGAGCGCCGCTTCGGTCGAACCAGTGATCAGTTGCAGGAAGATCCATTGGCGTTACAGCCGGAAGGCGCCAGCGATAGAGACAGCGCCGTCGAGAGCAATGCTTAGAACGCGAATACTGACCGCGCTAGTTTTACTGGCGGTTTTCCTCGGCGCCGTTTTCTACTTTTCGTTTTCTGCCTGGGTGGTGCTGGCTTGTCTCGTCGCCGCCGTTGGCGCTTGGGAGTGGGGCGGCTTGATTCAACTCGATAGGCCCTCGCGTGGTGGCTATGCGGCGGGCTCCTTCGCTTTGGGCTTCGCGCTCTCGCTGACACTATTCGACAACCAGACCGGCCTCGTCATGAAAGCGCCCGCCCTGGCTGCGCTGTTCGGCGTAGCGGCGCTGTATTGGTGTGTCGTGGTACCCGCATGGCTACAAGCGAAGTGGAAATTTCCCGGCGGCATCGTCGGCATGTTGGTCGGTTGGCTGGTCCTATTGCCATCCTGTTTGGCCCTGGTGCAATTGCGCGCGATCAGCCCCTGGTTGCTGCTGGCGGCGATGGCGACGGTCTGGCTGGCGGATATCGCGGCCTATTTTTTCGGCCGCGCGTTCGGGCGTCACAAGCTGGCGCCGAGCATCAGCCCTGGCAAGACCTGGGAAGGTGCGGTGGGCGGGCTTCTTGCCGTGTCGATCTACGGCTTTCTTGTCGCGGCGAAATTTGGGGCGCTGACAGATTCGCTGGCAGGGTGGCTGGGCTTGGGCGTGGCGCTCTTGGCGCTGACGGCAGTGAGTATCGTCGGCGATTTGTTCGAGTCGTTGGCCAAGCGTCAAGCCGGCGTGAAGGATAGCGGCACGCTGCTACCCGGACACGGCGGCGTGCTGGATCGCATTGACAGTCTGACGGCGACCTTGCCGCTGATTGCCTTGGCCGTGTTATTTTTCGAGGGACGCATCGCATGGCTGTGGTAAAACAGCGCCTGGTGGTGCTTGGTGCGACCGGCTCCATAGGCGTCAACACCCTGGACGTCGTGGCGCGCCATCCTGAACGCTTCGAGGTGCTGGCGCTCTCCGCTCATCGGCAAACCAAGCGGCTGTTCGAACAATGCTGCCAGTTTCACCCGCGCTATGCTGTCGTGGCAGAAGCTGCCGCCGCCACTGATCTGACGACACGCCTACGTGCGGCGGGCATCGTAACGGAGGTTCTGTCAGGAACAGAGGCACTGGAAATGATCGCCAGCTTGCCGGAAGCCGACACCGTAATGGCGGCGGTGGTGGGAGCGGCGGGCCTTAAATCCACGCTGGCCGCTGTGCAAGCCGGCAAGAAAGTCTTGCTCGCCAACAAGGAGGCGCTGGTGTTGGCGGGTGGGGTATTCATGGCGGCGGTGCGAGCGAGCGGGGCGACGCTGTTGCCTATCGATAGCGAACACAATGCGGTGTTTCAGTCCTTGCCGGCGCATTACACTGGCGACTTCCAGGTTTGCGGGGTGCGGCGCATTGTGCTCACCGCTTCGGGCGGACCCTTCCGCACT
>JBBSBO010000635.1:0-2510 GCA_038251215.1 Caldilineales bacterium | reverse complement strand
CCTCAGCCCCGGCGTCGAGCGCGCCGCCTTACGCCAACTTGTCCTCGATCTGCGCGCCACGCAGGGGGACCCGGCCGCGCTGCGCGCCGTACTCTGCCCAAGCGCCGTCACGCACATCTACCTGGGCGATCGCCAGGGCGAGGTCGGCTTTGGCGATACGCAGTTGATCCCGCCGCCGTGGCTGGAGGCCAACGCCGACTTCACGCTGCTGCACCAAACGGACAACGCCCAGGTGTGGCAGTTCGTGCGCGCAGCCTGTGACGCCGTCCCCGCGCAATAATTCTCACCTTTTTCATAAAAATTGACACGGCCCCGCCCGTGTGGTATATTGCCCTGCATGAGCCGAGCCTGTTGCGCACGCCCCCGTGGCGTCCAGGCAGCCGGCCCGATGGGTTCACAGGGTGATCGCCATGCACGCAGTTAGACAACACATCCTAGAGATCCTTAAGGAGCGTTCGCACGCTACGGTCGCCGAGCTGGCGGAGAACTTGCGCATGGCGCCCGTCTCCGTGCGCCATCATTTGGACATTTTGCAGGGCGATAACCTGATCCGCGTGGAACGGCTAGAGCGCACCGGTTCGGTGGGGCGACCGCAGCAGGTCTATGCGCTAACGCCGGAAGCCAACGATCACTTTCCCGACAACTTCGCGGCCCTGGCGACAGGGCTGTTGCGCCAACTCAAGCAAGTGCTGCCGCCGGCGCAAGTCGAACATGCTTTCAAGGCGATGGCGCACGATTTTTGCGCGGCCTTCGTGGCGGCGCAACCGGCGGACCTGCCTACCGAAGAGCGGCTGGCGCGCGTGGCGTCCTTCCTCAACGAACGCGGTTACCTGGCGCGCTGGGAAGAGGACGACAGTCGTCCAGGCGAATATCTGTTACACAAGTGCAATTGCCCCTATGCCAACGTCTCCGCAGAATATAGCGAGCTATGCCTGATGGACCAAGCGTTGGTCAACGAGTTGATCGGGCAGCCGAGCGCGCGTGTGGCTTCGTTGGCCGAAAACGGCACATGCTGCAGCTATCGCATTGCCGGGACGGATATGGCCGGGACTGACGTGGCTGTGGCGGAGTTGGAGCGCAGCCTGGAGTTGGAATTGGCGCTGCACAGCCGGGCCTTGGCCGCAGTCGATTCAGCGGAGTGACAAATTGAGCAATAAGCCGAGCAACAAACTGAATAACGAGGCCAGCAGCAATCTGACCTTCTACGATACCGACTACGGTTCCGTCAGTGTGGCGCCGCCGCCGGCGCCCTTTGCCTGGGCGCCGCAGCAGGGATCGATGATTGAGCCGATGCACGACAGCTATGGGCGGCGCATCAACTACATGCGCATCAGCCTGACCGACGCCTGCAACCTGCGCTGCGTCTATTGCATGCCGGAGCATATGACCTTTATGCCGCGGCGCGAGCTGATGACCAAGGAAGAATTGCTCTTCCTGGTGCGCGTGGGCGCCAGCCTGGGCGTCGACAAGATCCGCCTGACCGGCGGCGAGCCGACCGTGCGCCCCGACATCGTGGAGCTGGTGCAGGCCATCGCGTCCGTGTCGGGCATTCGCGACTTGGCGATGACCACCAACGGCGTGCTGCTGGACAAGCTGGCGCAGCCGCTGGCGGATGCCGGCCTGCACCGTGTCAACATCAGTATCGACACGGTCGAGCCGTACAAGTTCCACCACATCACGCGCTGGGGCGACATCGACGACGTGTGGCGCGGCATCCGCGCGGCCGAGGCCGCCGGCCTCAGCCCCGTCAAGCTCAACTGCGTGGTCGTGCGCGATTTCAATGAGAACGACATTGTGGAGCTGGCGCGGCTCACGCTGGACAACGCCTGGGATGTGCGCTTCATCGAGATGATGCCCTTTGGCGAGGTGACCGAGTTCCAAAAGCTGAACGTGGTCACCTTCCGCGAGATGCGTGAGCGTGTGGAGCGCGTCTTCGGCCCGCTGCAAGAGGCGAGCTATGACTTTGTGGACCCCAGCCGCCCCTTCCGCATCCCCGACGCCCAGGGCACGCTCGGCTTCATCAGCAGCGTGACCGAGCCGTTTTGCCAGGGCTGCGGCCGCGTGCGCTTGACGGCGGACGGCAAGCTGCGCCTGTGCCTGCTGCGCGACGAGGAAGTGGACCTGTTGACCCCGCTGCGCCAGGGCGCGAGCTTTGAGGAGATGCGTACGCTCATGCGCGACGGCGCCTATCACAAGCCATGGGGCCACGGCCTGAGCCAGGGCATCATCGCCGAGAGCCGGGCTATGAACCAGATCGGCGGCTAGGGCGCTGCGTCGGCGCACACGCGCCGGCAATTTCTAGGCAACAGGCGTTGCCAACTGGCTTCTTGACTACTATTCGCCGGATTCGGCGGTGTTACAATCAATCAACTGTTTTCACCAACTGTTGGCAGTAGCTTGCGACAACTCTATCTCTATCAAGGAGAATGTACCCCATGATCACTATTACCGCGACGGCAGCCGAAAAACTGAGCGGCATCCTCGACCAAAAGGGCCTGGCGGAAACGCAT
>JBBSBO010000634.1:0-2511 GCA_038251215.1 Caldilineales bacterium | reverse complement strand
CTGTTTCAGCAGTGGCTGGCGCTCAACCCGGCCTAGCTCGCCGCATCGACCATCACTTGACCGACTATCATTTGACCGACCATCAGCCATCATACTTCAGTTAGATTTGGGGGTCGCCATGGTCTGGCAGCAAAACCAATTTTATGGGCGCGAGCGCCTGATCCGCGAGATCGTCGCCGGCGTGTTGGCTCCCCAGCCTGCCAGCTTCTCCCTGGTCGGCTCCAAGCTGGCGGGCAAGACGCGCCTGCTGGAGCATCTAGCCGCGGCCGACGGCCCGCTGCTGGGCGATGACGAGGCCGACCTGCGCCCCTACGCCTTCCAAGACGCCGGGCGCATCGTGATCGTGCCCATCGACTGCGCCTGGCAGGAGGCGCAGCAAGATCTGCTCGGCTTCATCGCCGAGCGCTTTACGCACCGGCTGCGCACGGTGGAGCACATCAGCCTGGACTGGAGCGTGGTCGAAAGCCAAACGTCCGCCAGCCGCCGCATCTGGCAGATCTGCCGCCAACTGAACCAGATGGGATACCGTCCCGCGCTTCTGATGGACAATTTCGACACGGTTTTCCAGAACCAACTGCTCACGCCCGACGCCGTGGATGAACTGCGCCCGCTCACCCTGGAGGTGGCGCTGGTCGTCGCCACCGAGCACCCGCTGCACGACCTGGATCGCGAGCTGGCGGCGTCGCCTCTCTTCAACGTGATGACGCAGATCTTCATCGGCCTGATCGAGCCGGAAGCGGCCCTGCGCTGGGCGTATGCCTATTGCGAGGCCTATCCTGCGCTGGTGCCCGTGTGCGATGACTTGCTGGAAATGACCGGCTCGCACCCCTTCCTGCTCGATCGCCTGGGCGACATCTTGGCGGAAGCACAGACCATGCTGGCGGCGCGCCAGCAGCTTGGCCCGCAGCACCTGCCGTTGATCCGCCTGCGCTTGGCGGAGCATGGCCGCCTGCTCTTCGTCACCCTGTGGCGCAGGCTGCAAGCGCCGCCCCCGCGCATCGAGAATCGCACGATCCTGGCGCTGCTCGAACGGCTGCTGGCCGCGCCGCTGCCGCTGGACGAGGTGACGCCGGAGCAGTTCGCCTCGCTCAACTGGCTGATCAACCAGGCCATCGTCATCTACGGCAGCCGCGGCTACCAGATCTTCTCCACGCTCTTCGCCGAGTTCCTGGCGACGCGCGTCGGCCCGACGGCGGCCCCGCGCATCGACGCCGGCGGCGCCCAGCGCCCCAACGCCACCTTCTTCGACGGCCTCACCAAGACCGAGAGCGCGCTGCTGCGCTATTTCCAGTCGCACGGCAACCAGATCGTCTCCTCCGATCAACTGCTGGTCGAGGTGTGGAAGCGGCCCAACGCCTCGCCGCGGCGCGTGCAAGAGGCGATCCGCCGCCTGCGCCTGCGCCTGGACGAAGCGACGCCCGCGGTGGGGGCCATCGAAAACGAGCGCGGGCGCGGCTATCGCTATGTGCCCGCCCGCGCCTAACCTGCTATGATACCCGCTATGACAAATCCGCAGCGTACCGGCGCCGGCGATCCGAGTCGCCCGCTCCTTCTTCCGTTAGTGCTGATCAAAGGCGCCGGCGACCTGGCAAGCGGCGTCGCCTTGCGCCTGCACCACAGCGGCTTCCCCGTCGTCATGACCGAACTCGCACGCCCGCTGGCGGTGCGCCGCATGGCCTCTTTCGCCCAGGCCGTCTTCGACGGCAGCGTGGTCGTGGAGGGCGTGCGCGGCGTGTGCTGTGAGCCGTCCGCCGCCGCGGATTGCCTGGCTGCCGGCGAGATCGCCGTCCTGATCGACCCGTACACGCAGGCCCTGCACGGGCTGCGGCCCGCCGTGTTCGTAGACGCCGTGATGGCGAAGCGCAACACAGGCACGCGCCGCTATGACGCGCCGCTGGTGATCGCGCTCGGCCCCGGCTTCCGTGCGGGCGAAGATTGCCACGCCGTGATCGAAACCAACCGCGGCCATGACCTGGGCCGCGTGATCCGGCGCGGCGCGGCCGAGGCGGATACGGGCAGCCCCGGCGCGCTGCCGGGCGCAGAGCCGGGCGCAGGGGCCAATGCTTTGCTGTCACGCGTGCTGCGCGCGCCAGTCGACGGCTTCGTCGTTTCACCCTTTGCTATCGGCGACCGCGTCGAGCAAGGCGCAACCATCGCCGAGGTGCAGGGGACGGATGGCACGCGCGCGCCGCTTGTGGCGGCTTTCAGCGGCATCCTGCGCGGCCTCATCCATGCCTCCGTGCCCGTCACCGCCGGCCTCAAGATCGGCGACCTGGACCCGCGCGCCCAGCCCGCCTATTGCTTCACCGCCTCCGACAAGGCGCGGGCCATCGGCGGCGGCGTGCTCGAGGCGATCCTCGCCGCCCTCTCCCACACGTCCTAACACATCATAACTAACACATCCTAGCCGCAGCCAGGCTATGCAGGCAGTCTATAAGGAAGCCCTATGAACCTTTTTGCCGTCCAGGGAATGCCGTCCATCCAGCCGGGGGACGACCTCGCCGCGCTGAT
>JBBSBO010000633.1:0-2513 GCA_038251215.1 Caldilineales bacterium | reverse complement strand
TCGGCCCCAAGAAGGCGCTCAAGGGCTTTGTGGACGATGTGCTGGGCGAACACGAGGATGTCTTGTCGCTCTTCACCAATCACCCCAAAACGGGCGAGGTGCAGGCCTTCAACCATGCCTTGTGCGGCCTCTACGCCGCAGGCTATGGCACGACCGCCGTTGCGCTCGACGAAACCCGTCCCATTGCCGTATCCCAGCCGGCCTCTCAACCGGCATCCCAGCCGACCGCGCAGCCCGCTTTCACGCCCACGTCCATGCCCATGCCGGCGCCCGCAGCCTCGACGCTGACCCATGACCCAAAGGGGGTCTCTATGACGTCTACTCCGCCCACCGCCGATGCCCTCGGTCAGACCTTGCTGCACGCCCTGCAACAGCTGGCGCAGGCCGCGTCCGGCCCCGCCCATGCCGCCGCCTATGACCGCAACGTGACGCCTGCCGGCTCGGTCGTGCTCACCGGGGCCGGCCTCGGCCTGCCCGGGCCGCATAAGGCTGTGATGGACCCCGACAACGCCCTGCGCATCCTGCGCGGCGAGCAGTTCATCGACCTCATCCCGGAGCGCTTCCGCCAACGCATCGCCGACAAGCGCATCACGCGCCTCGTCAAGGGCGAGGACGGCAGCGGCCATTTTGAGACGATCGAAGACCCCGCCGACGTGATCAAGCTGGCGGGCCGCGCCGGTTCCTTTGACCTCGCCGCCGAGTATGGCGTGCCCGAAAAGCTGATTGAGGCGCTGGACATCACCACGCAACTCGCCATGGCCGCGGGCCTGGACGCGCTGCGCGAGGCCGGTATCCCGCTCGTGCAGACCTATAAGCTGACCTCCAAAGGCACGTACTTGCCCGAAAAGTGGGTGCTGCCCGAACCGCTGCGCGACGAGACCGGCGTCATCTTCGCCAGCCTGCTGCCCGGCAACGACCGCCTGGCGGATGAGTTCCAGCGCTACTTCACGTGGGAAAACCGCCGCGCCCAGCTCGCCATGCTGGAGGACCTGCGCCACTACGCTGCCGACCCGGTCGCGCTGGCCGAAATCAACCGCCGCGCCGCCGGTCTGCGCGAGCAGCTCGCCGCCGAACCCTACGCCTTCGACCGCCGCTTCCTCTTCCGCATCATGGCGATGGGCCACAGCCAGTTCGCCGAATACATCGGCGCGCGCGGGCCGAATACACAGGTCAACGCCGCCTGCGCCTCCACCACGCAGGCCGTCGGCCTGGCCGAAGACTGGATCCGCTCCGGGCGCTGTCGCCGCGTGATTGTGATCGGCGGTGATGACGTGACGGGCGATAACCTGCTCGAATGGGTGGGCACGGGCTTCCTCGCCGTGGGCGCCACGGCCACCGACGACCGCGTCGACGCCGTCGCCCTGCCCTTCGACCGCCGCCGCCACGGCACTGTGCTGGGCATGGGCGCCTGCGCCCTCGTGCTCGAAAGCGAAGACGCCGTGCGCGAGCGCGGTATGCGCGGCGTGGCAGAGCTGCTCAGCAGCGAGATCGCCAACAGCGCCTATCACGGCACGCGCCTGGAGCCGGAACACATTGCGCAGATCATGGATCGCCTGCTCACCTCTGCCGAGCGGCGCTTCGGCATCAACCGCCACAGCATGGCGGCGCAGACGGTCTTCGTCTCGCACGAAACCTACACGCCCGCGCGCGGCGGCAGCGCCTCCGCCGAAGTGACCGCGCTGCGCCACACCTTCGGTCACGCCGCCAACGACATCATCGTCGCCAACACCAAAGGCTTCACCGGCCACCCGATGGCCGTAGGCATCGAAGACGTGATCGCGCTCAAGATCCTCGAATACGGCATTGTGCCGCCCGTACCCAACTTCAAAGAGGTGGACCCGGAGCTGGGCGCGCTCAACTTCAGCCGCGGCGGACGCTACCCCGTGCAGTATGCGCTGCACCTGGCCGCCGGCTTTGGCTCGCAGATCGCCATGACGCTGCTGCGCCGCATCCCCGGCGGCCTCGACCGCACCGAGAACCGCGCCCAATACCGGCGCTGGCTCGCCGACGTCAGCGGCTACGATGCGGCGGAGACCGAGGTCGTCAAGCGCGTGCTGCACATCAAGGCGCAGGGCGCGGCCTCGCGCCCGCCGCTGCCCAGCCCGTGGCAGGCCGGCACAGGCCCCGTCTGCCGCACCGCCGCTCCCGGCGATCACGCCGCGCCCGCCTACCGTCCCCTGCCCATGGCCGAAGTGGCGCAGCAGTTGGGCGTCACCCTGCCGGTGACGTTGCCCGCCGCGCCGAATGGTTCCGCGCAAACGGAATCACCGCAGAGGACGCAGAGTACGCAGAGAACTGCAGAGGAAGCAGGGCCAACTGCTTCACCACAAAGTACACGGAGTTACACAGAGTCCGCTGCGCAAGTTGATTCACCGCAGAGGGAGCAGAGTTCGCAGAGAAAAATAGAGGCAGTCGAGCAAGCAACTGAAGCGCAAGAGCCTAGCGCGCAGGAGGATGCCGTCGCCCAGCAGGTGATGGCGCTAGTCGCCGACAAGACCGGCTACCCGCAGGAC
>JBBSBO010000632.1:0-2514 GCA_038251215.1 Caldilineales bacterium | reverse complement strand
CCGTGTCCGCTTTTTCGAATCAGAACCAGTCCTCTCCCTAATCTTAAGGAAGTGTGCAATGTATCGAGTAGGCATTATCGGCTGCGGCAAGCCCTTCAAGACGGAAGGGTCCACCGGCTTCGGCATGTCACGCGCCCATGCCGAAGGCTATACCGCCTCGCCCGACGCCGAAATCGTAGCGCTGGCGGACATCAAGCGCGAAAACGCCGAAGCGTTTCAGGCGACCTATGGCGGTGATGCGCTCTACAGCGATTACCGCGAGATGTTGGCGCAGGAAGATCTGGACATCGTCAGCATCGCCACATGGCCGCACCTGCACGCCGAAATGGTGATCGCGGCGGCGGGGTCGGGCGTCAAGGCCATCCACTGCGAAAAGCCGATGGCCCCCACCTTCGGCGAGGCCGTGGCGATGCTGCGCGCCTGCCAAGAGAATGGCGTGCAGCTGACCATCAACCACCAACGGCGCTTCGGCGGGCCATTCCAGAAGGCCAAGCAACTGCTCAAGCAGGGCGCCATCGGCGAGCTGGTGCGCGTGGAAGGCACGTGCGACAACCTCTATGACTGGGGCACGCACTGGTTCGACATGATGTTCTTCTACAACAATGAGACGCCGGTGGAGTGGGTGATCGGGCAGATCGACGGCCGTGGCAGCCGCAAGATCTTCAACGTGCTGATCGAGGGGCAGGGCCTCAGCTACTTCCGCTTCCAAAACGGCGTGATGGGGCTGCTGACCACGGGCTACGGCTCCAAGGGCTATCTCAACCGCCTACTGGGCACGGAGGGCACGATCGAGGTCGGACTTAGCCCGGAGATCCCGCTGCGCATGTGGGGCAAGGGCGATACGGACTGGCGCGTGATCGACACGGGCGAAGACATCCACGGCGTGCCCGAGTATGTGGCGCGCGGCGTGCTGGACCTGATCGACGCGCTCAAGACCGGGCGCGAGCCGGAGTTGGCGGGACGGCGCGCCCTACAGGCGGACGAACTGGCCTTCGCCACCTACGAATCCAGCCGCCGCCGCGGCCGCGTCGACCTGCCCCTCACCGTCGAGGATTCGCCCTTCCTGTCGATGGTGGAGGTGGGGCAGATCGCGGTTGAATGATTGCGCTCGAATAGTCGCGGTCGAATGATCGCCGATACGCTGAACTCCAACAACTGAACGCCGGACGCAAAGAACCCGCCGAGCGGCGGGTCCTTTGCAGACAAGACAGACAGTTTGGTATGGAGGGAGGTAAATCGCAGATTGGGAATTGCTCATGGCTCATGTTCCCTGGCGTCTCCCCAGGCTCCAGCCCGGGTGAGAGAGAAAACAGGAACCATTTGCATAGAATGATAACACGGACTCTGGGGCGTTCTTGCTGTTAATCGGCTGTCAAAAGATATACGCTGTGAATATGTTTGCCTACGGCAACCAAGCGCGTCGCCTACGACCACCAGGCGCGCCGCGGCCTAGCGGAAGCCGGTGCTGGCGACGGGGATGTACTCGTCCTTGACCGCGGCGTAGCCGGGCGGCGGCGTGAGCACGATTGGCTCCGGCGGGGCGGCCTGCTCGGCGACTTGCGCGGCGGCCGATGCACCGGCTGCTTGCTGCTCGAAGAAGTTCCACACAATGCGGCTGATGGTTTTCATCGTGCTGTTGCTGTTCTCCCAGTCCATCCAGCCTTTGCGATAGAGGAAGATGCTGAGGACGTAGGGTCCGCTCGGCCCCCACACCAGGGCCACGTCGCTGTGCGACTCGAAGGCGAAGCCGTGCTTATGCACCACCCACGCGTCCGCCGGGCGCGGCAGCCCCGCCCAGATCAGTTCCTGGAATTCGTCGTGCGTCATGTAGTAGAGGATGGCGCGGCATTCGTCGGGCGTGATCTCGCCGGGGTAGCGCTCGATGAGCAGTCCCTCGCCCAGTGTACACTGGTAAACGGCGGAAAGGATGCGCCCCATTTCCGTGGGCGTGGATTGGAGGTTCGAGTCCGGGTCCGTCTGCCAGTCGGTGCGCTGATTGCCCGGCGTGGGGATCTGCGGCAGCTGCACCTGCGCGTCGTAGCCGGACTGCATGTAGGTGCTCTCGAAGCCTAGGCTGCGCATGAACTCCGTAAAGACGCGCGTACCCGCCGTGATGTCGCCGTCGCCCAAGAAGGTGATGAGCTGGTTGGCGGCATGGTTGTTGCTCTCGCCCAGCGCATAGTCCAGCCACTGGCCGACCAGTTCGGCGCTGCCGTCGCTGGAGCGGATGCCGTTGGGCAGCTTGCGCATGATCGCCGCAGCGAGGCCGATCTTGAGCGTGGACATGCCGGAAAAGGCGACTTCGGCGTCGACCGCGCCCTCTTGGTCGCTCTGTAGGTCGTGAATATAGATGGCGGCGAAGCCGGGGAAGTTGGAGGTCACGCTGTTCAGCTCGCGCGCCAGGTCGTCGAGCGTAGCCGGCGGCGCGGGCGTTTCGGTTACGGCGAGGTGCGCCTCGCGGCCGGCAGCGCCGTCGGTATAGCGCGTCAGTGCGGCGATGACGATGGGCAGGCT
>JBBSBO010000631.1:0-2516 GCA_038251215.1 Caldilineales bacterium | reverse complement strand
GCAGCGCCTCGATCCAACTCCAGCCCAGCAAGAATGCAAAGACAAAACCCGGCGTAAAGTTCAGCGCCAGGTCGACCAGGCCGGAAGGCAGCCCCGTGCGCAGCCCCACCGCCAATTCCTCGCCGCTGTACTCCAGCCCGATCATAAACAGCAGCAAGATCACGCCGATCTCGGAGCCGGCGCGCACGAACTCCTCCGTCGCCCCGCTGATCGCCACAAAGTCAAGCGAGCCGATCCCCAGCCCGCCCAGCAAATAGAGCGGCACGGGCGAAAAGCCGAAACGCATCGCCAGGCGCGCCAACACCGCCAGGCCCACGATAAACACGCCCAGCTCCACAAAGAGCGTGGCAATCTCTGCGCTGCCCGCCGCAATGGGCGCGTGCAGCACGGCTAGGCGCCCCGCAACAACTCAAACGCCTTGCGCACGCCGTCCTGCGTGCCCACTATCACCGCCGTATCGCCCGCCAGCAACTGGAAATCCGCCTCCGGCGCGGGGATGGTCTCGCCGCCGCGCATCACCGCCACAATCGAGACGCCCGTGCGGGCGCGCACGCCGATCTCGCGGATGCTCTTGCCCGCGCACGGCCAACCGGCTTGAATCGGCGCCCAGTCAATCGTCAGCCCCGACAGCGATTGCTGCATGTGCCGGATCGACTCGGCGACCTGCGCGCCGCCCAGCAGTTCGGTCAGCGTATGCGCGTCGTCCGCCGTCAGTTGCAGCGACAGCGCGCACGAGTCCGGGTCGTGCTTATCGTAGACGAGGAAATCATAGCGCCCGCTGTGGTGTGCGATCACGCCCACCTGGTCGCCGCCGCGCGTGGTGAAATCATGCCGTATGCCCACCCCCGGCAGGATCGTCTGGTTGACCGTCGTCATCTCATCTCCTCGCCTCAATCCGCGCGAATCTGCTAAATCCGCGTCATCCGCGTTCTATACCCTCGCGCAGCCGCCGCTGTATGGCGCGGTTGTGGCAGGCAATGCCTTCGCCAAAATCATTCGGCCAACACTGCCCGCAACTGGCGCACATCGCCCGCCCGATCTCGTGCTCGCGCAACAGGCGCGGCAAGTGCGGCTGCACAATCAGCGGGCGACACAGGCTGATCAAGTCGGCCACGCCGCTCTCCAGCGTACGATCCATCACCTCGCGATGGCGGAAGCCGTTGACCAGCGCCAGCGGATAATCCGGCCCCACGGCCGCGCGCACGGCCTGCGCCATGGGCAAGAAGGCAGGCTCGGGCGCACGCACCGCCCAGGCCGGCATGCCCAGCGCGTGGCTGATCTCGACGGCGTCGATGCCGGCCGCGCGACAGGCCGTCGCGGCCTTGGCCCCCTCCACCAAACTCAGCCCCGAACTAGCACGGCCTTCCACCCCCAACTTGATCCAGACGGGATACTCCGGCCCCACCTGGCTACGCACCTCCGCCGCCACGGCGCGCAGAAAGGCGAGCCGCCGCTTGGCGCTGCCGCCCCAGCGGTCGTGGCGCAGATTCGTGGCGGGCGTCAAGAACTGCGAGGTCAAATAACCGTGCGCGCCGTGGATCTGCACGCCGTCGAAGCCGGCTTCCTGTGCGCGCCGCGCGGCCTGCCCAAAGGCCGCCACAATGTCCTCGATCTCGCCGTCGCTCATCACCGCCGGATACAGCGCACGGTCGTTCGTGGCGACGCCGGAGGGCGAGCGCACGTCCGGCGTCACGATCGGGTCGCAACTGGCGCCGCCGTGGTTGATCTGCACCATCACGCGCGCGCCCGCCTCCTGCGCCGGGCGGATCACGCCGCGCCACAGCGGGATCACCCCGTCGCGGTCCAGCGCCGCCATCTCGGGGTGCGCTTTGCCCCCGCGCGCCACATAGGCATGCCCGGTGACGATCAGCCCGACGCCGCCCTCCGCCAGCGTGCGATAGAGCGCCGCCAGCGTAGGCAGCGGCGCGCCCGACTCAAAATCGGCCATGCGCTCCGCCGTCGCCGAGCGCATCAGCCGGTTGCGCAGGTGCAGCCTGCCGATTGTCACCGGCTCGAACAGCTTAGGCTTATCTTGGGAAATCATCATCCTTGCCTTTTTCTCGATCTTCGCCTCTGCGATGTTTGCCTCTGCAATGCTTGCCACTGCAATGCTTGCCACTGCGATGTTTACCGCCATGCGACAGGATAAGCGTCGGGGGCGCCGGCAATTCCAGTGCGCGACCTACAGATGAAACGCCAGCAGCCAGTTGTAGAGGTCCTCGCCCGAGTAGACGCGTTCCCAACAATTGTGCGGCAGGTCCTCGTGAACCGTCAAACGCACCGACCGATGACCCGCAGCCTCCAGCGCATTCGCCATCTCATACGAATACTTGGGCAGCACCACCTCATCGCGCCCGCCGTGGAAGACCCACACCGGCTTCTGCACGTCCGCCAGGCGCTGCGCCAGGGCCGGATTGCCCGCGCCGCAGATGGGCGCGATCGCGGCCCAGCGCTCCGGGTGCGCCGTCCCCATATACCACGTGCCATAGCCGCCGTAGCTCAGGCCGGTCAGGTAG
>JBBSBO010000630.1:0-2519 GCA_038251215.1 Caldilineales bacterium | reverse complement strand
GTAGCCGCTCTCTGCCAACTCGTCGAGCATTTGCGTATAGTTAAGTCGGCCGGCTTTGGCGTCGGCGAACTCGAGTGCGCCCCAAGAACAGGGGGCATTGCCTATCAGGATTTTGCTCATCGAAATGAACTCCCTTGACTTGGCGACAGGTGATTGGAGATGAACCAGTGTCTTCCCTGGACGATACAGTTCAGGCGGAGCGGCGCAGGTCGGGAATACTTTCCCAGCTGCCGCTGTCCCACGAGCGCAGCATGGCGGTTTGCACGCCGGCGAGGGTCAGGGCGTCGGCGAAGCTGGGCGCGCGCTGCACGCCGTCGACAACGGAGAGCAGGAATTGGTGCGCCTCGATGGCCTTGAGATCCTCATAGCCCATGCCGATGCCGTCGCCCGGGTTGAAACGCCCGTGGAAGGGATAGCGCGGCCCGCCCAGGAGACGCGTGTAGCCGTCGTGCAGGCCGTCCTCACCGGGCAGGTACAGTTCCAGCTCGTTCATCCGCTCGAAGTTCCAGTTGGCGGCGCCGCGCGTACCGTTAACCTCGAAGGCCATTTCGCATTTGGGGCCGTAGATGGCGCGGCAGGTTTCCAGCGTGCCATGCGCGCCGTTCTCGAACTCGACGAGGGCGCTGACGTAGTCTTCATTCTCGACGGGGCCGGCGGGGTCGCCGGGCTTGCCCAACGAAAAGTGTGTGCCCTCGCCGGGGATGGGCAGGGGCCGCTCCGTGATGTAGGTGTGGCGGCTGCTGACCAGGCGGCGGATGGGGCCGACGAGCATATGCGCCATGTCGATGACGTGCGACATAATGTCGCCGAGCACGCCGAGGCCGGCTAGTTCCGATTGAAAGCGCCAGGTGAGCAGGCCGAGCGGGTTGCTGCCGTACATGGAGAAGAAGCGCCCGCGGTAGTGGGTCAGCGCGCCCAGCTTGCCCTCTTGGATCAGCTGCCGGGTATATTGCACCATGGGCGCCCAGCGGTAGTTGAAGCCGACAAAGGAGAGGATGCCCGCCTGGCGTGCCAGCCATTCGATTTCGGCGGTCTCGGCGGGCGAGCGGCCGACGGGCTTTTCGCAGAAGATGTGTTTGCCCGCGGCGGCTGCGGCGCGCACCATCTCTAGGTGAAAGTAGTTGGGCGCGGCGATGTTGACGACCTGCACGTCGGGGCGCTCGATCACGTCCTGCCAGCGCGTGGTGCTGTGGCTGAAGCCGAGCGAAGTCTGGGCGCGCTGGGCGCGGGCGGGGACGTCGTCGGCGCAGATGACGAGGCGGGGCGTGATGTCGCTGTCGTAGAAGCGGTCGGCGATCTGACGATAGGCGCGACTGTGGGCCATGCCCATCCACCCCATGCCGATCACGCCGATGCCGATGTCGTGGGTCATGCTGTTTTCTTTGCGTCCTTTGCGGTTTGTTTGTCGTGCCGAGCTAGAAGCGGCGGCTCCAGTCGGAGGGCCAGCGTTCGATCACGACTTTGGTCTGTGTGTAGAACTCGACGCCGTGATGTGACTGGGCGTGCAGATCGCCGAAGAAGCTCTCGTTCCAGCCGCTGAAGGGGAAATAGGCCATGGGCGCGGCGACGCCGAGGTTGACGCCGATGTTGCCGGCGTTGGCGGCATAGCGGAATTGGCGGGCGGCCGCGCCGCTGCCGGTGAAGATGCAGGCCATATTGCCGTAGGCGCGGTCGTTGACCAGCTCGATGGCGTCCTCGATGGTCTGGGCGCGCATGAGGCTGAGCACGGGGCCGAAGATCTCGGTGCGGGCGATCTCGCCGGCGGGATTGACGTTGTCGAGTACCGTGGGGAAGACCCAGTAGCCGTCGTCATAACCGCTGACGGTGCGCTTGCGGCCATCGACGAGGAGGTCAGCGCCTTGCTGTGCGCCCTGCGCGATGAGGCCGCCGATGCGCTCTTGGCTGGCGGAGGTGATCACCGGCCCCATCTGCACGCCCTCGTCCAGGCCAAAGCCGACCTTGCGCGTGGCCGCGGCATCGGCGATGCCTTCGGCAAAGGCGTCGTGCGCCTCGCCCACGGGGATGGCGACCGAGGCGGCGAGGCAGCGCTGCCCCGCGCAGCCAAAGGCGGAATCAGCCATGATGCGCACGGTCATGTCCATGTCGGCGTCGGGCATGATCACGACGGGGTTCTTGGCGCCGCCCTGGCATTGGGCGCGCTTGCCGTTGGCGGTGGCGCGGCTGTAGACATAGCGGGCGACCGGCGTGGAGCCGACGAAGCTGATGGCTTTGACCAGCGGGTGGTCGAGCAGGCCATCCACGGTCTCCTTGGAGCCATGCACCAGCTGCACCACGCCAGGCGGGAAACCGGCCTGATCGAGCAGCTCGAAGAGGCGGGCGGCGGCGCCCGGCACTTTTTCGCTGGGCTTGAGGATGAAGCAGTTGCCGGTGGCGAGGGCATACGGCATGAACCACAGCGGGATCATGCCGGGGAAGTTGAAGGGCGTGATGGCGGCGACGACGCCTAGCGGCTGGCGGATCATGTGCTCGTCGATGCCGCGGGCGATGTCCTCGTTGTT
>JBBSBO010000629.1:0-2523 GCA_038251215.1 Caldilineales bacterium | reverse complement strand
GGCCGCATTGCGGTCTAGAACAGGCTGTACAGCGGTCACGATAGCATCTTCCATTACCTGAACATATCCACTAATCGAAAGTAATGCGCGGGTCGAGCCACGCATACATCACATCCACTGCCAGGTTGGCGATCACGAGCAGCAGGGCGTAGACCAACGTCACGCCGCTGATCAGCGAATAGTCGCGGTTGCCGATGCTGGTGATGAAGTGCTTGCCCATGCCCGGGATGCCGAAGACAAACTCGGTGACAAACGAGCCGGTCACAACGCCCGCCGTCAGCGGGCCGAGGATGGTGACCACCGGGATCAGGCTGTTGCGCAGCGCGTGGCGCACGATCATGGTGGCCTGCGGCAAGCCCTTGGCGCGCGCCGTGCGGATGTAGTCCTCGCGGATCACTTGCAGCAGGCTGGCGCGCGTCAGGCGAGCGATGCTCGCGGTCAGCGCCATGCCCAGCGCCAGCACAGGCAGCACGGCATGCATAAAGAAGTCTTGGGTGGGCATAGGGATGAAGCCGAGGAAAAAGGGCGGCTTGGCCCCCCACGTCGACACCGGGAACCAGCCCAAATTAAGCGCAAACACCCAGATCAACACCGGCCCCAGCACTAAACTCGGCACGGAGAGGCCCAACACGGCGAAAAAGCTCGCCGTATAATCGATCATGCTGTTTTGTTTGAGCGCAGCCACCGTCCCCAGCGGGATGCCCGTGATCAGGCCAAAGGCAATCGCCATCAGGCCCAACTGGAGCGAAATGGGGAAGGACTCTGAAATAATCTGGTTGACCGTGCGCCCGCGCTGGCGCATCGCCATGCCCAGGTCGCCGCGGATCACGCCGCGCGACACGCCTATCTTGTATCCGTCCAACACCTCGGCGCAGCCAGGGATGACGGGGATCGTCTCGCAGATAGCCCCGGCCACATCGTCGCCCAGCACATAGGAGGTGAACTGCCAGGGCAGCGACCAGTCCAGGTGATGGCGGCGCTCCATGTTATCGGTTACGGCTTTGGGCAGGCTCTTGTCGCCGGCATAGTCAAAGGGGCCGCCGGGCAAGGCCCGCATCATGCTAAACACCGTCAACATCAGTAAGAGGATGACGGGAATCGACCAAATCAGTCTTCTTAGTATAAATCGCCACATAGCCTAAAGGGGGTTGGGTAAAGTGTTCCCGCCAAGCGCATTCCGGGGGGAATGCGCGTGACGGGAAGACAGACAGAGAGTACCTAGACGTTACTGGCGTGCAGCCGCTTTCGCCGCCGTGTCGATCGTCCATTCATGGATCGGGTCGCCGGTGACGGGGCTGATGACAACGTTCGTCAGCCACGGCTTGTACAGACGCACGTAGGTGTAGTAGTAGAGGGGAGCGATCGCCGTAGCGTCGTCCACCAACAGCCGCTCCGCCTGATTGTACAGCTCTTCGCGGCGGGCCTGGTCATCGATCATGTCGGCCTCGTCCACAGCCGCGTCGAACTCAGGGCTGTTGAACATGGCGTAGTTCTGGTCGGAATTGGAGCGGAAGACGCCGATCAGCCAGTTGGCGGCATCCGGGAAGTCGGCGCACCAGCCCATGCGATAGATGTTGGGCTTCTCGTCCAGCGGCGCATCCGGCAGCAGGGTATTGAGATAGACCTGCCACTCCTGGTTCTCGATGGAGATCTTGGCCTTGGGGAAGGCTTCGGACCACATGGCCTGCACGGCCTGGGCGACCTGGGCGTGCGCTTCGGAGGTGTTGTGCATCAAGATAACGTCAAGGCCTTCGCCATCCGGGTAGCCGGCTTCGGCGACCCATTCGCGGGCCTGCGCCAGCTGGTCGGCGTAGCTGTCCATCACCATCCACGGCGCAATCGTCATGTCGTCGGCGGCATTGCCGAAGTTGCCGGGGGAGACGAAGGTGTGAGCAGGAACCTGTTCGCCCTTGAGCAGATTGTCGATCAGGCTCTGGCGGTCGACCGCCGCGGCAAACGCCTTGCGCAGGATCGGATTGTCGAACGGCGGCTTGGCGTTGACAAAGCCATAGTAGTAGGTGCAGGTGCGCGGGGCGATCAACAACTCTTCGCTCAGCGTCGGGTCAGCCTTGATGCGGTCCATGTCGGGCAGCGGAGGACCCCAACCGGGATCGGCCATCATGTCGATCTCGTTGGCTTCGTACATGGACATAGCGGTCGATTCAGACTCGATGATCGGGCCTTGAATGACGTCGATCTGCACATTGGCGGCATCGTACCACAGCGGATTCTTGACATAGCGCATCTCGGCGCCGTGCTGCCAGGTTTCCAGCGTGTAGGGGCCGTTGGTGACAATGTTGCCCGGCTCGGTCCACTTCTCGGCAAATTCTTCCACGGCCGCGCGGTACTGCGGGAAGGTGATCCACAGGCCGGTGATGGCAGGGAAGTAGCCGGTGGGCTTGGCCAGCGTAAACTCGACGGTGGTGTCGTCCAGCGCCTTGACGCCGACGGCATCGCGCATGGCCTCGAAGTCAGCCGAGGTAGGGTCGGCGGTTCTGAAGGCGAAGGCGCCGGCAACCATGT
>JBBSBO010000628.1:0-2528 GCA_038251215.1 Caldilineales bacterium | reverse complement strand
GAAGCCTCATCCCCGCCGCCCGCCTACCCGCGTGGGCCGGAGCGATCCGCCGACCTGCAAGCTCTGTACAAGATGTCCTCCAACGAGAACCCGCTGGGCGTGTCGCCCGCGGTGAGCGCTGCCGTACAGGTCGCCGCCGCCGGCCTGTGGGAGTATCCGCCCTTTACCGACGAGTCGCTGCGCCGCGCGCTGGCGGAGCTGCACGGCCGCGGGCTGACGCCGCAGCACATCGTGATGGGCAACAGCGGCTGTGATGTGCTGGAGATGATGGCGCGCGCCTTCCTCGCGCCGGGCGATGAGGCGCTGATCTGCCGGCCCACTTTCCCCATCTACGATGCCACGGCGCAGGCCGCGGGCGCTACGCTGGTGCACGTGGACCTGCCGCAGGACACCTTCCTCTACGATGTGGACGCGCTGCTGGACGCGGTGACGCCGCGCACGCGCGTGCTCTATCTGTGCAGCCCCAACAACCCCACGGGCACGCTGCTGAGCGCCGCGCAGTTGGACGCGCTGTTGGCGAAGCTGCCGGAGCGGGTGATCGTGGCCTTCGACGAGGTGTATTACCACTTCATCACCGACGCCGCGCGCCCGGACGCCATTGCCGCGGCGCTGGGCGGGGCCAACGTGGTGGTGATCCACAGCTTCTCGAAGGCGTATGGGCTGGCGGGGCTGCGCCTGGGCTATGCCATCGCCAAGCCGGAGTTGGCGAGCAAGCTGGCGGCCTTGCAGCGGCCTTTCCACCTCAACACGCTTTGCTTTGTGGCAGGGCTGGCGGCGCTGGAGGACACGTCGCACGTGGATCGCACGGTGGAAGTGACGCTGGCGGGCCGCGATTGGCTCTATGGGCAGATGCGCGAGCTGGGGCTGGAGGCGTGGTCCAGCCAGGCGAACTTCGTGCTGCTGCGTTGTCCCGTGCCCGCCGCGCAGTGGGCGGAGGCGCTGCAAGGCCGCGGCATCCTCGTGCGCCCGGCCTTTGGCCTGCCCGATTGCCTGCGCGTGACCGTGGGTCTGCCCGCGGCCAACCAGGCGTTTATCGAGGCGCTGGGGGAGTTGGTCGGATAGGGGCCTGTGGCTCAAGCCACAGGCTGATACACGAAGCAGGCTCAAGCCTGCTGGACGCCGCTTTTCTCTGGGCCAACGCGCTTTAGCGCGTTTCATATATCGGGCGCCGGTTTCAACCGGCGCTGGTCTGGTCGTTATATTTAGGAGATGCCATGCCCGCCCCCGCCGAGGTGTTGGAACTGGTCGAGCGCTTCGACCGCTTTGTGGACGCCTATAAGCGCGGCCATTACAACGAAACCCAGGTGCGCGTAGGGTTCATCGACCCGTTCTTTGCCGCTATGGGCTGGGACATGCGCAATGAGAAGGGGTATGCCGAGGCCTACCGCGAGGTCGTGCATGAGGACACCGTCAAGATCGGCGGGGCCACCAAGGCGCCCGACTATTCCTTCCGCATCGGCGGCGTGCGCAAGTTCTTTCTGGAGGCCAAAAAGCCCTCCGTAGACATCAAGCACGATGTCAGCCCCGCCTTCCAGGTGCGGCGCTATGCCTGGAGCGCCAAGCTGCCGCTCAGCATCCTCACTGATTTCGAGGAGATGGCGGTTTACGACTGCCGTGACAAGCCGGATAAGCGGGATCCTGCCGGTATTGGCCGCATCCTCTATTATCGCTATACCGACTACGCCGAAAAGTGGGACGAGTTCGCCGACATCTTTTCGCCCGAAGCGATCCTGCAAGGCGCGTTCGACAAGTATGTGGACAAAACCGGATCCAAGCGGGGCACCGCTGAGGTCGACGCGGCCTTCCTCGCCGAGATCGAGCGCTGGCGCGAGCTGTTGGCGCGCAACATCGCCCTGCGCAACTCGGACATCGCGCAGCGCGAGCTGAACTTCGCCGTGCAGCAGACCATCGACCGCATCATCTTCTGGCGCATCTGCGAGGACCGCGGCATCGAGGAGTACGGCATGTTGGCCGAACTGCTACAGGGCGGCGAGCCGATCTACCCGCGCCTGGTGCAGCTCTTCCGCCGCGCCGACGCGCGCTATAACTCCGGCCTTTTCCACTTCGACGTCGAGAAGGGCCGCGCCGGCTACCCCGACACGTTGACGCCCAACCTCGCCATCGACGACAAGACGCTGCGCGACATCCTGCGCAACCTCTACTACCCGGACAGCCCCTACGAGTTCTCCGTGCTGCCCGCCGACATCCTGGGCCAGGTCTACGAGCAGTTCTTGGGCAAGGTGATCCGCCTGACGCCGGGCCACCAGGCCAAGGTGGAGGAGAAGCCGGAGGTGCGCAAGGCGGGCGGCGTCTATTACACGCCCACCTATATTGTGGATTACATTGTGCGCCAGACGGTGGGCAAGCTGGTGGAGGGCAAGCGCCCGGGCCCGCGCGGCGGCGTGAGCAAGCTGCGCATTGTGGACCCGGCTTGCGGCTCCGGCTCCTTCTTGATCGGCGCCTATCAGTTCTTGCTCGACTGGCACCTCGCACAGTATGTGGCGGATGGGCCGGAGCAGTGGGCGCAG
>JBBSBO010000627.1:0-2532 GCA_038251215.1 Caldilineales bacterium | reverse complement strand
GCGCAACGAATGGGACGGCTCCGTCAAGGCCGTGGCGGAAGGGCCGGACGAGGCGCTGGCGCGCTTCGTCGCCTGGCTGGAACGCGGCCCGCTCAACGCGCGTGTGCAGCGCCTCGAACAAGACTGGTCCGAGGGCACGGGCGAATTCCACGGCTTCAGCGTGCGCGGGTAAAACGGCGCACGCGCTTGACGTGCGCTGGTAGGCGCATTGCATAGGCGGCAACGATGACCTTTACACAGTTCGGCAACAAATTTACCGGCGAGTCGGGCATCCTGCGCCTGATGGACGACCTGGGCCGCGCCGCGCGCCAAGAGGGCGTGATCATGCTCGGCGGCGGCAACCCCAGCCACATCCCCCAGGTCGAAGAAGTCTTCCGCGCGCGCATGGAGCGCATGTTGGACAGCGAAGGCGACTTCGAGCGGCTGATCGGCGAATACGACGGCCCGGCGGGCAACGCCGCCTTCAGCGAGGCGCTGGTCGACCTGCTGCGCACAGAGTACGGCTGGGAAATCGACACCGGCAACGTCGTCCTCACCAACGGCAGCCAGACCGCCTTCTTTTTCCTCTTCAACCTGGTGGCGGGCGCGTGTGAGGACGGCAGCTTCAAGCGCATCCTGCTGCCGCTGGCGCCGGAGTATATCGGCTATGCCGATGTGGGCATCGGGCCGGATTTGTTCACGGCGCGGCGTCCGCAGATCGACTTTCTGGAAGACAGGCTCTTCAAGTATCGCGTGGATTTCGCCGGCCTGGAGATCGGCGACGACATCGGCGCCATCTGCGTCTCACGGCCCACCAACCCCACGGGCAACGTCCTCACCGAGGACGAGATGGATCACCTGAGCAGCCTGGCGCGGGCGCACAACATCCCGCTGATCGTGGACAGCGCCTACGGCGCGCCCTTCCCCGGCATCATCTACACCGGCGCCGTCCCCAAGTGGGAGCCGCACATGATCCTGTGCATGAGCCTCTCCAAGCTGGGCATGCCCGGCGCGCGCACAGGCATCGTCATCGCGCCGCACGCCGTGGCGCAGGCCGTCACGGGCATGAACGCGGTGTTGAGCCTGGCACCGGGCGGGCTGGGCGGCGCGCTGGCGCTGGACGCCGTGCGCACACGCGACATCCTCCGCCTCAGCCAAGAGGTGATCCGCCCTCACTACCAACGCAAGGCCGAACAGGCGGTAAACGCGCTGCGCCGGGAACTGGCGGGCGTAGATTTCTTCATCCACAAGCCGGAGGGGGCCTTCTTTCTGTGGCTGTGGTTCCGCGGGATGCCCATCACCTGCGCCGAGCTATACGAGCGGCTGAAGGCGCGCGGGGTCCTTGTGGTGCCGGGACATTACTTCTTCCCAGGACTGGACGAACCGTGGCAGCACCGCCACGAGTGCATCCGCATGAGCTACGCGGGCGCGGACGACAAAGTGCAGGCCGGCATCCGCATCATCGCCGAGGAAGTGCGCCGGGCCTACGCCGAGAGCGTGCAGGCATAGACCCGGCTACGAAGAAACTTGGCCGCTAGTCCCGGCGCAGCTTGCGATAGGTGATGCGGTGCGGGCGATCCGCGCCGGCGCCCAAACGACGCTGGCGGTCGGCTTCGTACTCGGAGTAGTTGCCGGGGAACCAGAAGACCTGGCTGTCGCTCTCGAAGGCCAAGATGTGCGTGGCGATGCGGTCGAGGAACCAGCGGTCATGCGAAATGACCAGGACCGAACCGGCGAAACTCTCCAGCGCATCTTCCAGCGCGCGCAGCGTGTTCACGTCGAGGTCGTTGCTCGGCTCATCCAGCAGCAGGACATTGCCGCCGGCGCGCAGCGTCTTCGCCAGGTGGACGCGGTTGCGCTCGCCGCCGGAGAGCGAGCCGACCTTCTTCTGCTGGTCCGCCCCCTGAAAGTTGAAGCGCGCCACATACGCGCGCGAGTTCATCGTACGGTCGCCCACGCGGATTTGCTCCTGCCCGCCGGAAAGCTCCTGCCACACCGAGTTTTCGGGGTTGAGATTGGCGCGGCTTTGATCCACATAGGCCAATTCGACCGTATTGCCCACCGCCAGTTCGCCCGCGTCCGGCTGCTCTTGGCCCGTGATCAGGCGGAAGAGCGTCGTCTTGCCCGCACCGTTGGGGCCGATGATGCCCACGATGGCGCCGGGCGGCACATCGAAGCTCAGGTTGTCGTAGAGCAAGTTGTCGCCGTAAGCCTTCGCCAAGCCCTCGGCGTGGATCACCACGTCGCCCAGGCGCGGGCCGGGCGCGATGTAGATCTCACGATCCTCGCGCGCCCGCTCCATCTCCTGCGAGAGCAGGTCGTTGTAGGCGTTGATGCGCGACTTGCGCTTGGTCTGCTGCGCTTTGGGCGTCATGTGCAGCCATTCCAGCTCGCGCTCCAGCGTCTTTTGATAGAGCGTGGCGGACTTCTCCTCTTGCGCCAGACGCTGCTGCTTCTGCTCCAGCCAAGAGGAGTAGTTGCCCTTCCAGGGGATGCCATAGCCGCGGTCCAACTCCAGGATCCAGCCGGCGACGTTGTCTAGGAAGTAGCGGT
>JBBSBO010000626.1:0-2540 GCA_038251215.1 Caldilineales bacterium | reverse complement strand
GGGCCTGCTCATCGGCCTCAACGGCATCATCCTCGTGGCCTACATCGTCGCCATCCCGGCCAACGAGATCGTGCTGCCCAGCATTCTCATGCTCACCGTGCTGATGACGGGCGTCCAGGGCGCAGGAGCCGGCGCGGGCGTCATCTTTGAGACCAACACCGCGGCGGACACCTACTCGATCTTGCAAGCGGGCGGCTGGACGCTGCTGACCGGCGTCAACGTGATGCTCTTCAGCCTGATCCACAACCCATGCAGCACCACGATCTATACAATTTACCGCGAGTCCGGCAGCGCCAAGTGGACGACAGTCGCCGCGCTGCTGCCGCTGGCGATGGGCTTCCTGGTCACTTTCGTCGTGGCGCAGGTGTGGATGCTGTTCGCAGCGTAGAAAAATAGAACACGGATCAACCCGGATTTTGATAGATTTGCACGGATACTGCTGAGTTCCATCCATTGCTCTATCTGTGTGAATCCCTTTCAATCTGTGTTCATCCGTGTTCTATTCCTTTTTGCGTGGCGCGGCGCAGACTTGACCAAACGGCGCGGCGTCGCGGACAATAGCCGTAGTTGCGAGAACAAACTGCGGACGTGATCCGCTGGATTGAGCGTCGATAGACTATGGCAAACCTTGTCGTGCCTTCCGCCCCGCCCTCGGCCGCGCCGGCCCCGCGCCACAGTTGGGTGGTGGAGCATAGCCCCATCTTTTATGGCTGGGTGATCCTCGCCGCCGGCTTCATCGGCGCGGTGATGATGGGTCCCAGCCAAACCTTCACCGTCAGCCTCTTCACCGACACCTTCGTCACGGAGCTGGGCATTTCGCGCTCCGCCGTCTCGCTGATCTACGGCGCGGCCACGCTGGGCGCGTCGCTGCTGCTGCCTATCACAGGCCGCCTGGTGGACCGCCACGGTACGCGGCGCATGATGCTGCTGGTGACGCTGGCCTTTGTGGCGAGCCTCGCCGCCATGTCGCGCGTGGCGGGCGCGGCGGGCTTGCTGGCCGCGCTGCTGGCCCTGCGCTTCTTGGGCTTCGGCTCGATGCAACTGGTGAGCAACAACATCATCGCGCAGTGGTTTGTGCGCCGCCGCGGCCTGGTCATGGGCCTGGCAGGGCAAAGCCTGGCCATCAGCCTCTTCCTCTTTCCCGCCCTCGCCGAATTCCTGATCCACCAATTCACCTGGCGCGGGGCCTGGATCGCGCTGAGCCTGATCGTGCTGGCGGTGGCTGTGCCGGTCGTGCTGCTGCTCTACCGCGACCGGCCCGAGCTGTACGGGCTGCGCCCCGACGGCAACGCCCCGCGCGACCGCCTCTATCCCGACATCGCCGCCGAAGAAAACTGGACGTTGAGCGAGGCGCGCGGCACGTCGGTCTTCTGGGTCTTCACGCTGGCTTTCATGGTCATGGCGACGATCAACGCCGGGCTGATCTTCCACCAGTCGTCCATCTTTGCCGAGCGCGGGCTGAGCCGCAGCGCGGCGGTGACGGCCTTCCAGGTGATGGCGCTGGTCTCGATTGCGGGCAACCTGGGTATGGGCCATCTGCTGGACAGGGTCTCGGCGCGGCTGCTGCTGGTGGTGCAGTTGGCGATCCTCTCGGCTGCGCTGCTGCTGCTCCAGGTGATGCACACGTCGTGGGAAACGCTGATCTATGCCACGCTGCTGGGGCTGGCGATGGGCGGCTTCCGCGTGATGGACTCAACCGTGTGGGCCAAGTATTTTGGCCGCCGCCACCTGGGTTCGATCCGCGGCGCGACGATGATCGGCTCCGTGGGCGGCACGGCGCTGGGCGCCTACCCGCTCGCCCTCAGCTACGACCTGACGGGCAGCTACTCGGTCGCCTTGACCGCCCTGCTGCTGCCGCCGATCGCCATCAGCCTCGCCATGATCTTCGTCAAACGGCCGCGCAAGAAGGGCGCGCCCGCATAGACCTTGCGAATACTGCGAGAGAATCGGAGCCGGATCATGTCCTCACACTGGGTTGAATGGGCTGTACGCGACGCCGCAGCCGTTAAGATCGGCGCCCTGAAAGTGACGCCCCAGGCTTTTTCGCTGCGCGTGCAATGGCCAGGCGGCGGCGCCGTCTGGAACCATCCCGCCTCGTTTACCGTAGAGAATGTAGAGAATGCCGGAGCCACACAGCGCGTGCCCATCGTCGATGTCCTGTGGATGGCGCGCCTGGCGTTTTTGGCCCTCTTGGGGCTGTGGCTGCTGGGCTTGACCGTAAGTGCGAGACTTGGCAAAAAGGAGAACGCATCATGAGTGAACAGAACGAAGTAAACGAGGATAAGAGCATGCTCGACGGCATCGAAACCATTTCCGCCGGAGCGGCGCGCTCGACAAAGGAGGCCGCGTCCGTGATTGCGCGGCTGTTCGACGTGGCGAAGCCCGACGCCATCTTCGGCGACCCGGTGACGCAGGGCGAGTACAGCGTCATCACCGCCTCCGAGTTGGCCGTAGGCGTAGGCCTCGGCTTTGGCACGGGCGAAGGCAAGTCCGAGGCCGGCGAAGTGGCCGGCGGCGGCGGCGGAGGAGGCGGAGGCGCC
>JBBSBO010000625.1:0-2542 GCA_038251215.1 Caldilineales bacterium | reverse complement strand
GGTGGGATCGGCAATGGCCGCACAGTTCTCCAATTCGATCTCGGTAAAATTCTCCTGCATGAAGCGCTGCGCCGCCTCTTCGATCTCCGCGTCGCTGGGGATGGCGGGCCAGGCCGCCTGGGCGCTTGTCGGGCAGAGCGCCGGCGCCAAGAACGCCCACAATAAAAGCAAAGCGCCTTGGACTACGCGGCGCAGGCTCGACGCGCGCCATATCGTCATGATCTCACCTCCTGCTGTGGATGGTGCGTTTGGGCGCATGGGTCTTGGGCAAGTGCGCTCGGGGAAATGCGCTGTCTGCGGCATGAGGTCGTTGTGCTCTGCGGCGTGTTTGCCGGATGAGAATGGATGCACTGGAATGGGGATGGTCGAATAGAAGACTCGCCCGCTGCGCAGCAGGCAAACGCCAACACGGGCGCAAAACCTGCGCCGTGCCGCCTGAGTATGAGTATAGCCTGATTTGCGGATCAGCGCCAGGGTCAAATGACGGGCAAATGAGCGGGTTGGCGCGACTTAGCCCTGGCGACCGCTGGTATAGGCTTCGGTCAACGCTTCTTTAGGCGCGGTGAACAGCTCCGCCGTGGGGCGAAATTCGATCAGCTTGCCCAGCCAAAAGAAGCCCGTAAAATCCGATGCGCGCGCCGCCTGTTGCATGTTGTGCGTCACAATCACAATCGTATAGTTGGCAGCCAAGCGCCGCATCAGATCCTCGATGTGCAGCGTCGCCACCGTGTCGATGGCCGAGCATGGCTCGTCCATCAGGATCACCACGGGCGTCACGGCGAGGGTGCGCGCGATGCAGAGTCGCTGCTGCTGGCCCGGGTTGAGGCTGAGCGCCGAGTTGTCGAGCCGGTCCTTGACTTCGTCCCACAGCGCGGCGTCCGCCAGGCTCGCCTCCACCGTCTCGCTCAGCTCACGCGCCTTTGGCCTGCCCAACACGCGCGGGCCAAAGGCGACGTTGTCGAAGATGCTCTGCGGGAAGGGGTTGGGTCGTTGAAAGACCATGCCCACGCGCTGGCGCAGCTCGGTCACATCCACGTCCGGCGCGTAAATGTCTTGGCCGCTGAGCAGCACTTCGCCTTCGGCGCTCGCGCCGGCTACGGTATCGTTCATGCGGTTGAGCGAACGCAAGAAAGTGGACTTGCCGCAGCCGGACGGGCCGATCAGGGCCGTGATGCGCTGCTCGTAGATGGGCAGCGTCAGTCCGTACAGCGCTTGAAAGTCGCCATAGAAGAAACTGAAATCGCTGACTTCGATCTTCGTGCGTAAGCTATCCGAAACGACCGACGACATAGTCCTCCGTCCGTTTGTCCTTGGGGTTGGCGAACATCTGCCCGCCGTCGCTCACCTCGACCACCTCGCCGCCCAGCAGGAAGGCCGCGCGGTCCGCCACACGCGCCGCCTGCTGCACGCTATGCGGCACCATGATGATGGTATAGCGCGACTTCAGCTCGAACAACGAGTTTTCCACGGTCGCCGTGGAGATCGGGTCCAGGCCCGAGGTGGGGTTGTCGAGCAGGATCACATCCGGCTCCATTGCCAGGCTGCGCGCCAAACACAGGCGCTGCTTCTGCCCGCCGGAGAGCGCAAAGGCCGAGCTGTCCAGTCGATCCTTGACTTCGTCCCACAGCGCCGCTTGCTCCAGCGCGCGCGTGATGCGCCGCTCGATCACCTCGGCATCGCGGATGCCGGCCATGCGCAAGCCATAGGTGAGGTTATCCGTAATCGACCCGGGCAGCGGCGTCGGCACGGCGAAGACCATGCTCAAGCGGCGGCGCAGTTCCGTCACGTCCACGCTGGGGGCGAAGATGTCCTGTCCGTTGAAAAAGACTCGCCCTTCGTGCTGTGCGCCTTCGCTCAGGTCGGAAAGGCGATTGAGCACGCGCAGCAAGGTGGATTTACCGCTGCGCGAGGGGCCAAAGACGACGAAGATCTCGTTGCGCGCAATGTCCAGCGACACGTCTTGCAGCGCGCGCGTGTTGTCGGCAAAGGTAAAGGAAAGGCGCTCGATGGCGATGATGGGAGCAGCATTTTGACTCATGAGGGTCACCACTGCCGTCTCCTGCGCATGCGCGTGCGCAGGACGGTCGCGATCAACGTGAGGGAGAGGACGACGAGCAGCAGCACCAACGCCGTCCCATATTGGATGGAAAGAGGCATGCCCGGCACCTGCGTCGAGATGACGTAAAGGTGGTAGGGCAGCGCCATGGTCTGGTCGAAGATCGAGCGAGGCAGCTCGGGCAGATAGAAGGCCGCCACGGTGAAGAGGATCGGCGCGGTCTCGCCCGCCGCGCGGCCCAGGCCGAGGATAATGCCCGTGATGATGCCGGGCATGGCATGGGGCAGCACTTGGTAGCGGATCGTCTGCCAGTGCGTCGCGCCCAGGCTGAGGCTGACCGTGCGAAACTCCTGCGGCACAGACAAGAGCGCCTCTTCCGCCGTGCTGATCACGACCGGCAGCGTCATCAGCCCGAGTGTGAGCGAACCGGCGATGATCGAGGCGCCGAAATTGAGGAAGAGGACAAACGCGCCCAGGCCAAACAAG
>JBBSBO010000624.1:0-2543 GCA_038251215.1 Caldilineales bacterium | reverse complement strand
CACGCTAGCGCAGCTTGCGACAGCCGCCCGACCCCCGCACCACATCCCCGGCATCCGGATGATAGAGCAGATAGAATTGCAGGCCCGTGTAGGCCTCATCCGTCAGGTAATCATAGATGTGCCGCGTGAAGTGGGGCAACTCTACAAACGTGATCGGCTGCATGACAGAATTATACGTCTTTGACGTATAATGTCAAACGCCGCAAAAGCGAATTAATAGCTGTCGAACCCATGCCTGGCGTCAACGGCAGTCGGCAAGACATGCAGCCCCTTTCAGGGTAAGAAGTAATATGCGACACTTACCATGCAGAGTGAGCAAGATATCGGCAGAGGAGGACAGACGTGGAGAATACCCAAGCGTACATCGGCACGATCACGAGCACAGGCCAGGTCACCATCCCCGTGGAGATCCGCCGCGCCCTCGGCCTTAAGGCGCAGAACAAGCTCATCTTTCGCGTGGTGCAAGGCAAGGTGGAAGTGGAACCCTTCCCCATGACGCTGGAAGAGGCCTACGGTTCCGTGCCGCCCGTGACGACGCCGGAGAACTTCCAGGCGCGCCGCGCCGCTGTGCGCGAGGAGCGCGTAGCGCGGGCCGCCGCCAAGGGCGAATAACCGCCTCGACCTCTACGCCCGCCATGCCGTCGATTTTGAAGATGCGCTGACGGCGGCGGAGATGGAGCGCCGCGGCATCTCCGAGCTGTACAGCTATGACGCCGACTTTGACCGGATGGAAAACGTGACGCGCCTGGAACCGTAGGGCCGGGCGCAGGAAATTCATGGCGAGTATGAAAATCAGGTGAAGCCTATGTAGACGCAAGAGGAAGACAGTCCGGGCTGCACCTGCCCCGAGTGGGCGGCGAACAGCGCGTGGATTAGGAATCTGCCAAGTTTGGGGGCGCCTTTCAGCTTCTGCCCCTGGTGCGGGCAACGTCTGAGCAGCGTCGCCGGCCGGCGCGATGAAGTCTTACTGGAGAACTGTCGGCAAGGCATCGAGGAGGGTTTCTTTGCGGAAAATGAATGGGGCATACCGCAGCCGTCCACGATGTTGGTGACGGCTCGCTTCGTCGCCAATTACCGTCAAGCGACGGGCGATTGGCTGGGGACGCTGGACCTGATGCTGGCCTTTGTGGAAGCGGGCACGCGCTTCACCAACCAGTTTGGCGACATCGACGACCCATTTTATGAGGGGCTGGAATCGATGCTGGACGATTTCAGAGAGCTGTTGTTGGCCCACCCGGAACTGTATAAACAGGCAGGCTTAGATCGAAGGCTCGCCAAACTCGTGCGAGATGCAAGCTGGATAGGCTGGGGCTACGGCGATTACGTCGCAGAGCAGGCCGCCGAGATCCGGCAGCGGCTGAAAATGGAATAGGTTCCCTGGCCCGACAATCCCCACAGCCAAATTATGCACGCCCTCCAGCGCTGCGCGGACGGAAAAGGCCTGCGGCTGATCAGCTTGGCGGAATCGGCTGCGGTTTAGGCGCGCAAAAGCATATAAGCATAACAACATATAAGCGTAAAAATGGTTCGCCGCCAGGAGTAAGCGCCCGCCAACCTGACGTGCGCTAGGCGAAGCCGGGCAGGCGGTACACCATGCCGCGCTTGGCCCCGCTCTTCTCCAACAGCCCCAGCTCCACCAGGCGCTGCGCCGCCTTGCGGATGCCGCGCGGGCTGATTGACAGTGCGGCGGTGAAGTCGGACATCTGCGCCGTACCTTGCTCCTGGGTCACATGCAGGATCGTCTGCTGCGTGGAGTTGAGGCGCACGGCTGCCGCGGGCGCGCCCGGCGCCTGCGGGCGAGCCAGCCGTTGGCGGATGCGGCTTTCGGCGCGCGTCGCCTCGGTCAACATGCCCGTGGTGAAGTACTCCAGCCACGCCGTGACATCGCGCTCGGCCTCGCTGCTCACGGCGACATCGGCGCGGTGCAGCGCGTCGTAGTAGGCGTGGCGCTCGCGGTTGTAGTAGCTCTCCAGGGCAAACAAATGCGTGATGTCATAGCCGTGCTTGAGCAGGAAGAGCGTGGTCAGCGCGCGCGTGGTGCGCCCGTTGCCGTCGACAAAGGGGTGGATGGCGACTAGTTGATAGTGCGCGATGCCGGCGTAGAGTAGGGGCGAATAGCCCGCAGGCGTGGGGCGGTTGAGCCAGGCGACCAGGTCGTGCATGGCCGCGGACACCTCGAACGAGTCCGGCGGCTGATAGGCGCCCACGCGCACCAGGCCGGTGCGGTAGCGGCCCGCAATCTCGTCGTTCACCCCGCGCAACAGCCGGAAGTGAAGCTCCAAAATAGTCTGCTGCGTAAAGCGCGCCGTGTGCCGGGCAATCTCGCGGATGTAGCGCAGGGTCTCCTGGTAATTCTTGACCTCCTGCACATCACGCGCGATGGCGCGCACGGCCTGGCCGCGCAGCAGGCGCGTCACCTGCTCGCGCGTCAGCGTATTGCCTTCGATGGCAGTGGAGGCATGCACCGTCTCGGCCTCGACCACGTCAACCAGCTCCTGCTGCGCAGCGGCGGACAGTTGTACGGCCTGCAAAAAACCCATGAT
>JBBSBO010000623.1:0-2544 GCA_038251215.1 Caldilineales bacterium | reverse complement strand
CCTTCTTCGACTATTCCGGTATGACCAACGGCATGGAATGGCGCACGCGCTGGCTGATCGACGGCATCGAGGTTCTCTCCTCGCCTGCCGTGTGGGATGCCGGCGAGAGCGGCGGCTACTATGTTAATCTGTACAACGACAGCGGCTTGCCCGCGGGCGAGTATACCCTCGAACTCTATGCCGGCGACCAGCGCTTGCAGAGCGGCAGCTTCACCATAGAGGAATCCGGGCAGCCCGGCGTGCAGCCGATCAACCTGACCGGCGTCGTCAGCGACCAAGACAACAGCCGTCGGCTGATTTCCGGCGCGCTGGTCATCTTCTTGCAGCCGGGAGTTAGCGTCGATGACTGGGTGGATGCCGACTTTCCCGACGACATGGTCTATGGCTCCGGCACGAGCAACCGCCGCGGCAAGTTCCAGCTCGACGCCAAAGTGCTGCCCGGCGAGAGCTACAGCATCGCCGTGTTGCACGACGACTACCGGGCCGTGACGATGGACGACTACCTGATCGAGCCGGACTCGACTGACCCGTATGAGTTGGAGATCACGATGCAGCGCAAGTGAGTTCGGCGCAGCGCGTCATGACCGTGCTAGCGCCTTGTCCTGCCTCCATCCCGCCGTCGCCCTGTCGGGCAGGCGGGATGGCCGCGTATTGGGGCGGCTTAACGCGCGCCCTCCTTTATGCTATGATCGGCCACAGGACGCGAGTGCAGACTGCAAGCGCTCCGATACCGACCATAGGAGCACTCACATGACCCCGAAACAGTTGGCTTTTATTGGGCTGCGACCTTTCGTGATGATCGCCGTTTTGGCCCTATTGGCAGGCGGGCTGCCGGCAGGCGCGCAGGCGGCTGCACCGGAGCAAGCCGACGGCGCGACGGTGACGCTGCCGTGGCCGCGTGTCACGCTCCAACAACTGCCGGGCGACTTCGCCCAACCGCTCCACATCGCCCATGCCGGCGACGGCAGCGGGCGGCTGTTCGTCGTCGAAAAAGCAGGCCTTATCCGCATCTATCAAAACGGGCAAACCCTGGCTACGCCTTTCCTGGATATTCGCGATCGCGTTAAATCCTCGTGCAACGAGTGCGGCCTGCTCAGCGTGGCCTTCTCGCCGGACTACGCCACAGGCGGCTATTTCTTCGTCTACTATACTGCCAAGGCGGATGTGGCTTCGCCTGAACCTTCGGACAACGGCAATTCTGCGGGCAACGACACGGTTGTCGCCCGCTTCACCCTCAGCGCCGACCCCAACGCCGCCGACGCGGGCAGCGAAACGCAGATTCTGGTGCGCAACCAACCCTTCACCAACCACAACGGCGGGCAGCTTGCCTTTGGGCCGGACGGCTATCTCTACATCGGCCTGGGCGACGGCGGCAGCGGCGGCGACCCGCTCGACAACGCGCAGGACCCCGGCACGTGGCTGGGCAAGCTCCTGCGCATCCAGGTAGGCAAGACCGGCGGCTATACCGTTCCGCCTACGAATCCCTTCGTCAACCAGCCCGGTTACTTGCCCGAAATCTGGGCGTATGGCTTGCGTAACCCGTGGCGCTTTAGCTTTGACCGCACTACGGGCGACCTCTACATCGGCGACGTAGGTCAAGACGCCTATGAAGAAATCAATCACCAGCCGGCGGGGGATGCCGGCGGTCATAACTACGGCTGGAACCCGATGGAGGGCATGCACTGCTATCCCTCCGGCTCGAGCTGCGATCCGTCGAAATATGTGCTGCCGGTGGCCGAATATGCGCATGGCCCCAACGATTCAATCGGCTGCTCGGTGACAGGCGGCGCGGTCTATCGCGGTGCGCCGTCGGCGCTGCAGGACATCTACTTCTATGCCGACTACTGTACAGGCCGCATCTGGGGCCTGCGCCGGGCCGGCGGCCAATGGACTTCGTCCGAGCTGGCGCATACACGCTTGCGCCTCTCCAGCTTTGGCGAGGATGAAGCGGGCAATCTCTACGTGGCCGAACTCAGCGATGCAAATTTCGTCGGCCATCTCTATCGGGTCACGGGGACATACTTGATGCATCTGCCCGCCGTCTTAAGATAACGCCTGCGATCACCAGTTGGACTAGCTACGAAAGAACCCCCGCATGATTCGCATTCTGTACCGGCATCGCAGCGGCACATTCATCATCGATTTTCCGCCGGAACAGCTTGCCGGGGCGCTCAAGGACCCGCAGGCGCGCTTCTGGGTCGACCTGTACGCGCCGAGCGCGGAGGATTACCAACGCATCCTGGCTGACACCTTTCACTTCCACCCGCTCGCCATCGATGACGCCGTCAATGACGTGCATGTGCCCAAGATCGACGACTACAACAGTTACATCTACGTGGTTTTCCATACCTTCGCCCTGGGTGCCGAACGCATGGACATCGACAGCGACGAAATGGATGTCTTTCTGGGCGCCAACTACCTCATCACCAGCCACAAAGACGGCAGTGCGGTGATCGACAAGATGTGGACGCCGGACTATCACGCCGAGCACGGCCTGTCGCGCGGGCCGGCGATGCTCCTGTATGAACTGTTGGACAAACAACT
>JBBSBO010000622.1:0-2545 GCA_038251215.1 Caldilineales bacterium | reverse complement strand
CAGTTGCAGCGTAGCGCTGTTGTTATTGCTGCCGCAGGCCGACACCTGCGCCAACGTCGCCTCGCAGGGCAGCAGGATCACGCCCTGCTGGTTGGCGGCCAACGTCCCGCCAATATGAATCGCCACCGTAAAGCGCGTGCCTTGCATGATCGTTCTCCCCTTTCAAACTACAAACCGCAAAAGACAAACCGCAAAGGCGCAAAGATAAAACTGCAAGAACAACAAAACACGAACATTCTTGGCCGTTCTCGCCGTTAGCTGTTCTTGCTGTTTGCTGTTCTTCGCGTCCTTTGCGCCTTTGCGGTGAATCGCTTTACCCCGCCACGTTCGCCTTGCCGATGCCCACGTACGTGCTCACGCCATACGTCCACCAGTCGCGCACCTTCACCGGCAGCGTGTCGTTCGTGAACATCAGCCCCGCCGTCTCGCTCGTCACCTCGAAGATCTCCGGCAGCGGGTGACTGCCCCCCGCCGGGTTCGAGGCATACGCCATGTGAATCACCGGGTGCAGCCGCGGGTCCACCATATACGCCCAATCGGTGGCGTCGGTCCATTCCGGCACCGCCACGGGGATCGGGCGCGGGTCGCCGGGGCGGCTCATGGCATAGGGATTGACGACCTGCGCCGTGCCCGCCGTGTTGGGCTTGCCCACATCGCCGCTGCCATAGCCGAACAGCCCCAGCGCCGTGTCATACAGCTCGATCGGCACCAGGCAGAAGGTAGGCCACAGGCCCAGCGGATGGGCCGCGCCGGGGATGGCTTGCTCCCAGATCTTCGTGCGCACGGCCGCCCAGGCCGCCGCGTCCAGCGCCGACGTGCTCAGATTGCCGTGGTCGTTGTGGAAGAGCGCCTTCGAGTCGTCCGCCAGCGTCGGCCCGACCCCGGCATTGGCGGTGAAGACGCTGCTGATCGCCGCGCTGCGCGTGCGGATCGCCGCCTTCACCAGCTCGCGCGGGATCGCCTGGATGCGCTGGATGTCGCTCTTGCGGATCGTCTCCAGCGTAATGCCGACGTAGTGCCCATATTTGGTGAAGCGCATCGTCTCCTTGCTGTCGCCCACCGACGCCTCGGTATAGGCCGCGCCCTCCGCCACCGTGGGCAGATTCGCCACCCCGTCCATCATGATCAGGTTCACGTCGTGCGTCGTGCCTGCGTGCGGCGTCACCGCCACCAGCGGCTCATACCAGCGGTACGTCGCCAGGTTGTCATAATGCTGGCGCACCACGCGGTTGAGCGCGTCCACCACCATTCCCGCCAGCGTCGTCGATGTCGCCGCGGCCAACTGCGACCAAGCCGGATTGAACACGCCATACCAATTATGATCACCCGTGATCGCCTGGTAGATGTCGCGGATGCTGCGCAGGCTGGGCGGCGGCGGCTCGATGCCCTGCGCGCCGAACAGCCAGTCGACGGCATGCTGCAGCCGATCCTGCGGCGTGGACATGTCCCGCTCCGTAATCGGCTTGATGCCGCGCACCAGCCCCCCGTCCGCCGCGGTGAGCTGCGCCTGGCGCTGGGCAAGGATCAACGGCGCCGCCTCTGCCGGCGACTTGCCCGCACAGGCCAGGCGCAGCAGCGAGCGCGCCGGCGCCGGCAGCCCGCTCGTCTCGATCATCTCGTCCACCTGGCGCGCGTCCAGGCGGGCTTCGAGGGCGTGCAACTCCTGCGCCCGCGCGTCATACGCGTCCGCCGCCTGCGCGCTCGCGTGTACGGACTTGACCGCCCCGCTGGGCAGCAGGATCGCCCCGGGCTGCGCGCCGCTGTTCGAGGCAAGGTTCGGCTCTAGGTGCGAGTCATGGTGCGCAATACTCATGGTTTCGTTCTCCTTCAAGCTAAGCAGTTCGTATAGCACATAGGTGTCCGGCACAGCCGGCGCGTTGACGGCTGAGGTCTCTTTACCGCGTGGGTGGATGAAGATCAGTTCACATGTCGCCTGGCGTCCTCCATTTGATTCTCCTGAATACACTTGGCCCGGTTGATGCGGGCAGGCAAGCCAATTCTCGCCGCACACCGAACACTCGATGGCCTCCCAATACCAGCTGATGCTGAAGCGGTCGATGATGCCCATCAGAAAGTCGCGCAGCCCGCGCGGCGTCGTGAGGCGAATCGTCTGGCGCATGGCAGACCCCTCGCCGACCCCCTGCATGGAGGATGCGATCACCGTGCCGTCGCGGCTGCCAATATCCCCCGTGTCGTGGTTGCGCAGAAAGGGCGCGCCGATGAAGCTCGCAGCAAAAGCGTCCATCTCCTCGCCGCGAAAACGCACGTGATTGGCGTTCTTGCCATGCCGATACACGATCGCCTCGAACTCCAACTCCGCCAACTCGCCGGCGTCCAGCGCGCGCAACAGCTCCTGGCGACGGCGCGCAGGCCAGGCTGCCAGGCCGTGCTGCACTTCCAGCTCCGCCGCCAAGTTGCACACTTTGACGTGGGGCGAGTTGATCCGCCCCTGTTCTCGCGTTTCTGTCGTCATTCGCATTCCATCCTCTGGACGTGTCGCTCTCTAGATGGTTCGTCAGGTCGAACTGCATCAATCGGTTGGCTG
>JBBSBO010000621.1:0-2545 GCA_038251215.1 Caldilineales bacterium | reverse complement strand
CGACGTGGGTGATGGGCGAATGTGCCGCGTAGAACTCGGGGCGCTCCCAGGCCTCGCCGGCGAAGTAGTCCGGGATGAAGCCGGGGATGTCCGCCGTGCCGTTGAAGCTCATAGCGTTGGTGACCGCCGCGCCGATGGACGCGGCCTTGAAACGGTGCGTCTGCGTGATGGTCCAACTGGTCATAAAGCCGCCGTAGCTCCAGCCGCAGATGCCCAGCCGTTTGGGGTCGGCGATGCCCAACTCAATGACCGTGTCGACGCCCTGTTGTAGGTCGCGATAGTCGCCGCCGCCCCAGTCCTCGCGGTTGGCGAAGCGGAAGTCCTTGCCGTAGCCGCCGCTGCCGCGCGGGTTGCAGCGCAGCAAGGCGATGCCGCGTTCGCACAGCGCGGCGGGCGTGTAGTAGTAGGGCGTGGCGGCGAACTGGCGCTGGAAGACGGCGCTCGGTCCGCCATGGACGTGCATCAGCAGAGGCAGCTTGCGCCCGGAGGCTTCGTCAAAGCCCGCGGGCAGATAGAGGATGCCTTCGATCTCGAAGCCGTCCGGCGTGGTCCAGCGCAGCAGCTTGGTCTGCGGCAGGGGGCCGCCGGCGGGATAGTCCGGAGCGGACGGCTGGGCGACCCGGCGCGGCACGGACGCTGTCTTGGCTCCGTCCAGGTCTGCCACATAGACGGCCTGCGCCGCGTCGAAGTTCTCCATCACGAGGGCGAGTTGGTTGTGCGCGTTGAGGGCGCGGGAGGCGCTGATCAGCGCCTCCCGCGCCACGACGACACTCGCGTCGGCGCCGTCGGCGGGCAGGAATGCGATCTGCGTGTTGATGCCCGCCTGGTTGACGACATAGACGCCGCGGCTCTGCGCGTCCCAGCCGATCAACGTGGGCTGCTCGTCGGAGACCTGCGCCAGGCGGCGCGCCGGGCCTCCCTCCACGGGGAAGAGATGGATGTGACAGGCATAGGCCCAGGGAGTATTCTCGACGCCCACTTCGCAGGCGATCCAGCGTCCGTCGGGCGAATAGGCGGGGATGCCGTCGCGGTTGGCGACTGCGCCGAGGTCGAGCGGCAACTCTGACTCTGCCGCGCCGGAGTCGGGGGCCGCGGCGACGGTCGCCAGGCGCATGGTGTGCCAGCTGTCGAAGAGCGTGTTGGCGCGGTGCGTATAGGCCAGGCGTGCGCCGTCCGGACTCCAGTCTAGGCCAATCACGTGACGCCGTCCGCTCGTCACGCGGCGGGCAGGTGACGCAGGCTCGCCCGCGCCGGCGACATCCATAATATAGAGTTGGGCGAACTCGAAGTCGACGCGATAGTGGAGGGTATCCTCGCGGCGGCTCTTGCGCAGGCTCTTCTCTTGGCTCCACGGTGCGGCGAGAAAGGCGATCTGCCGGCCGTTGGGACTCCATTTGAACTGCGTGATGTCGCTATAGTCTTCGCTGCCGGTGAGGGGCCGCGCCTCGCCGCCGTGCGTGGGCATCAGCCAGATGCCGGTCTTGCCGTTAGCGGGCGTCTTGCGCAGAAAGGCGATTTGGGTGCCGTCGGGACTCCACTGCGGCTGGGCCGCGCTTTCGCCCTGGGTGAGGCGCACGGGCGGCGTTTGGCCGTCGACGGAGGCGAGCCATATGGCATAGCGGAACTCGCTGGCGTCGTCGGTCATGTGCGGGTAGCGCACGGCATAGGCCACGCTCTGCCCGTCGGGGGCGAGGGCGACGCGTTCGATCAGGGGATAGTGGATGAGGCCGGTTGAGGTCCAGGTTGGGACGGACATGTGCAGATCCGATCTAGTGGGGGCAAGCGGAGCCAGGGCGAATAAAGAGTGATACGGGCTATGTTTTCTTGGCGCCTACACATTCTCCAGGGCGTGGCGGAAGCTGCGCAGGCCGTACCAGTTGGCGACGGCGACGAAGAGCAGCAGGACCGCGGCGCTGAGAGCCACGGGCAGGGCGCCGCCGCCGAAGAGCGTGTGGCGCAGCCCATCGACGGCGTAGGTCGTGGGGTTGAGGTAGGCCAGCACGCGCATCCACACCGGCATGGCGTCCAGCGGGTAGAGCGCGTTGCTGAGAAAGAGCAGCGGCAAATTCAGGAAGAAGAGCATCGTGTGATAGCCGCCGACGGAGCTGCTGCGCGCGGCCACACCGTTGCTGAAGCCGACGAAGCCCATCACATAGAGCAGCAGAAAGACAAACGCTCCGGCGAGCTGGAGCAGGCCGGTTTGCAGCCGCGCCCCGAATAGCATGGCAATGACCAGGATGATCAGCGACTGGATCAGGGTCTTGACCATGCCGCTGGCGCTGGAGGCAAGGAGCACGCTCATGCGCGGGATGGGGGCGACGAAGTATTCTTTGAGGATACCCTTGATCTTCTCTTCGAGCAGGGTCATGCCGCTGTTGACGGCGCCACTGAGGGCGGTGAGCGCGATCATGCCGGGCGTGATGAAGGCCAGGTAGGAGGCTCCGCCCAACGTGTTCGTGTCCACGACATTCTGCATGCCCAGGGCGAAGGTGGCGACGAAGAGCAGCGGGAAGCCCAGCGTGCCGCCGATCTCCATCGAGTTGTG
>JBBSBO010000620.1:0-2548 GCA_038251215.1 Caldilineales bacterium | reverse complement strand
GTCAACCCGGAGGCCATGCACGCCGAGCGCGTGGACGGCTACAGCCCCCTCGCCATGGCGGACGCCATAGAGCGCAAGCGCAAGCTATTGCTGGAAGGGCGCGGGCCGGTGCTACTGGACACGGTGACCTATCGCTTCTCCGGCCATTCGCCGTCGGACGCCATGGCGTACCGCACCAAGGAGGAGATGGACCTGTGGCTGGAGCAGGATGCGCTGGCAGGCTATGCGCAATACTTGCTCGACAACGGCCATGCGGACGAGAGCGGCATCAGCGAGATGCAGGAGGATATTGTCGGGCGCATGGTCAAGGTGCTGAGCGCGGCAGCCTCGCTGGAACTGTCGCCGCGCATCGCCACCACGAGCGACGCCATCGGCGAGATGATGTTCTCCAACCAGTTCCGCGAGCGCATGGCAGAGGGCGAACCCGAGGTCCTCCTGCCGCTGGAGGAGACGCGCCTCAAGACGACACTGGCGAAGAGCCGCTCGGGCCTCGACGCCGAAGGCAAACCGCTGCCCAAGCTGCGCTGTGTCACCTATGCCGAGGCGATCTTCGAGGCGATGATCCATCGCTTCTACATCGACCCGACGATGGCGGCCTTTGGCGAGGAGAACCGCGACTGGGGCGGGGCCTTCGGCGTGTACCGCGGTCTGACCGAGGCGCTGCCCTACCACCGCCTCTTCAACACCTCGATCTCCGAGGGGGCGATTGTGGGGGCGGGCGTGGGCTATGCGCTGAGCGGCGGGCGTGTGGTCTCCGAGCTAATGTATTGCGACTTCATGGGCCGCGCCGGCGACGAGATCTTCAACCAGATGTCTAAGTGGCAGGCGATGTCCGCGGGCATGTTGACTATGCCGATGGTGCTGCGCGTGTCGGTCGGCTCCAAGTACGGGGCGCAGCATTCGCAGGACTGGACGTCGATCGTGGCGCACATCCCCGGCCTGAAGATCATGTTCCCGGCGACGCCCTACGACGCCAAGGGCATGTTGAACCTGGCGCTGCACGGCACGGACCCGGTGGTCTTCTTCGAGAGCCAGCGCCTCTACTCCGAGACGGAGACGCTGGTTAAGGGCGGCGTGCCCACGGAGTATTACGAGGTGGAGATGGGCGAGCCGGCGCTGCGCCGCGCGGGCAGCGACCTGACGATCTTGACGGTGGGGGCGACGCTCTACCGGGCGCTGGAGGCGGCGGACGTCTTGCAAGAGCGCTACGGTTTGTCGGCGGAGGTGATCGACGCGCGCTTCCTCAACCCGCTCAACTACGGGCCGATTGTGGAGTCGGTGAAGAAGACGGGCAAGGTGGTATTGGCGTCGGACGCCACGGAGCGCGGCTCGTTCCTGCATACGATGGCCTCCAACATCAGCCAGTTGGCCTTTGATTACCTGGATGGGCCGGTGGCGGTGGTAGGCGCACGCAACTGGATCACGCCGCCTGCCGAGATGGAAGAGGGCTTCTTCCCGCAGAAGGAGTGGATCATCGACACGATCCACGAGCGCATCCTGCCGCTGGCGGGGCACGAGCCGAGCACGCGCCAAGCGACGGGCTTGATCCTGGCGCGCAACCGCGTGGGGGAGTAGGCGCCGCGTGGCGTAGTTAGTCGGCAGTAGAAGGACAATAGGGGCGCGGCTGAGCCGTGCCCCTCTCTTTTTGTGCGTGGCGCTTGGCGGCGGTGTTTCACGTGAAACATTGTGGCAAAGGCAGCGCAGGGTCATGAGGGCTACGAATATGGACTGATCCTCATCCTCTCGGCATAGCAGCGCGCCTGCAGTGCCGAATGAATTCGGCGCCTGGTATACGAAACGCGCTAAAGCGCGTTAACGGGGCCGTATGCTGCGCCTAGCAGGCTTAAACCTCCTTCAATTTATCAGCCTGTGGCTTAAGCCACAGGCTTCCAAGGTCGACTGGCGACACGCGAGCAACAAAAAACACCGGCGCTGGATGCGCGCCGGTGTTTCACGTGAAACAATTGAGTGGGGCGGTTACGCCCTGTGCAGGTTCGTGCCTGCTCCTACAAATAGTCGCGCAGCTTGCGGCTGCGGCTGGGGTGGCGCAGGCGGCTGAGGGCTTGGGCTTCGATCTGGCGGATGCGCTCGCGCGTCACGCCGAACTTCTTGCCCACCTCTTCCAACGTGTAGCAGTAGCCGTCCACCAGGCCAAAGCGCAACTGGAGGATGCGCACCTCGCGCGGGGTGAGGCTCTGGAAGATCTCGTCGATCACCTCGCGCAGGAGTTGCTGGCCGGCGGCGTCGCCGGGCGCGTCGGCGTCCTCGTCCTCGATGAAGTCGCCCAGGTAGCTGTCCTCTTCCTCGCCCACCGGCATCTCCAGGCTGAGCGGGCGCTGGCTGACGCGCATGATGTGCTCGACCTTGCGCGGGGTCACGCCCAGTTCATCGGCGATCTCCTCGGTGGTGGGGTCGCGGCCCAGCTCCTGCACCAACTGGCGGCTGGTGCGCGTGAGGCGGTTGATCTGCTCGTACATGTGCACCGGCACGCGGATCGTGCGCCCCTGGTCGGCGATGGCACGCGTCACGGCCTGGCGAATCCACCAGG
>JBBSBO010000619.1:0-2549 GCA_038251215.1 Caldilineales bacterium | reverse complement strand
TGGTCAGTGTTGCCTCGGGGCGCACGCCGCGCTGCGCGCAGTAGACCGTCATGCTGAGCGGCTGCCAGATATTGCCGGGGATGTAGCGCATCACCGCGCTGAGGAACCAAATGCGCATGGCGACAAAGTAGGCGAGTCGCCCGCCGACCAGAGAGAGAATGCGATGCCAGATGCTGACTTCGACCGCCCAGGTGAGGAGGAGCAGCGCTGCCGCGCCCGCCAGCCACGCTGGGTCAAGGCGCCAGGTGAAGGCCGCTAGGTCACGCCATTGGCTGCGCAGAAAGAGCGCGATCGCCAGGACGGCGGCGGCAAAAAAGAGCGGCTGCGCAATGCGCAACGATTTTTGCAGCATCGTCGTCACGGCTTGGGCGCGGCGGCGCGCGGCGGCGTGGCGAATGCGATGCCCGCGCCGGGATTGGCACGGACGCTGGGCGTGTGGAAAAGTTGGGTGGAGAGCAAGTTCTGCATGGCGTGAATGGACAGTTCCTCGGCCGGAACACCGGCGCATCCGCCGACGTGCCGTAGAGAATCTACCACGAAGCGGCCATTTATGCGAATTCTAACGTTTCGGACTGCCGTGTAGGTCCCATGTCAAGGTCCCGCGGCGGGAGTTGGGCGGGCGCAGGCGGCAAACTGTTGACACTCGATCCTGCCGATGGCATAATCGGGACATGATATCATCGTTGGTTAGGACAGGTATCAAGACGGTGATCAAGACGAGTTTGTTGAAACTATCTTCGGCGCGCTGTGCGCCGGATAGCATACAGAATTCCAGATGGCAAAGGTGACGACGCGGTGGCAGAGGCAAGTGGAAAACTAGAACGACAGGCGTCCGCCGGCCAGGCGCCGGCAGACAACGAGAAAGCCGGCGAGGCGGAAGATTTTATTCGCGAGATTATCCGCGAGGACGTGCGCAAGGGCACGCATGGCGGCAAGGTGCTGACGCGCTTTCCGCCGGAACCGAACGGCTGGCTGCACATCGGCCATGCCAAGTCGATCACGCTCAACTTTGGCGCTTCGACGGAGTTCGGCGGGCTGTGCAACCTGCGCTTCGACGATACCAACCCGGAAACGGAAGACCCGCGCTACGTCGCCGCCATTCAGCGGGACGTGCGCTGGCTGGGCTATGACTGGGATGACCGCCTGTTTTATGCGTCGGACTACTTCGAGCAGTTCTATGCGTTTGCGGTTGAGTTGGTCAAGGCGGGCAAGGCGTATGTAGACAGCCTGAACGAGGAGGAGATTCGCGACTATCGCGGCACGGTGTTGAGCGCAGGGCGGCCCAGCCCCTATCGCGCGCGTTCGGTGGAGGAGAACCTCGACCTGCTCGAGCGGATGCGCCGCGGCGAGTTCCCAGACGGCGCGCACGTGCTGCGCGCCAAGATCGACATGGCGTCGCCCAATATGAAGATGCGCGACCCGCTGCTCTATCGCATTCGCCACGCCGACCATTATCGCACGGGCGACCGTTGGTGCATCTACCCGATGTACGATTTCGCGCACCCGCTGTCTGATGCGATCGAGGGCATCACGCACTCGATCTGCACGCTGGAATTTGAGAACAACCGCGAGATCTACGATTGGTTGATGGACAACCTGATCGCTCCGCCCCAGCCGCGGCAGTATGAGTTTGCGCGCCTCAACCTGGATTATACGGTGATGAGCAAACGCAAGATGCTGCAATTGGTGGGCGAGGGCTATGTCAGTGGTTGGGACGACCCGCGCATGTCCACCATCGCCGGGCTGCGGCGGCGGGGCGTGACGCCCGAGGCGATTCGCTCGTTCTGCGAGCGCGTGGGCGTGGCGAAGTCCAACAGCCGCGTGGACATCGCGCTGTTCGACTATTGCGTGCGCGACGACCTAAACTACCGCGCGCCGCGTGTGATGTGCGTGCTGCACCCGCTGAAGGTGGTGATCGAAAACTACCCCGCCGGGCAGGTGGAGGAGCTGGAAGCGCCGTATTGGCCGCACGATGTGCCCAACGAAGGCTCGCGCCGCGTGCCCTTTGCCCGCGAGATCCTGATCGAGCGCGATGACTTTATGGAGGAGCCGCCCAGCTCCTTCTATCGCCTGGCGCCGGGCCGTGAGGTGCGGCTGCGCTACGGCTACATCATCAAGTGCGAGCAAGTGATCAAGGACGCGCAGTCGGGCGAAGTGACGGAGCTGCGCTGCACCTACGACCCCGCCACGCAGGGCGGCGCCGCGCCGCAGGGGCGCAAGGTGCGCGGGGCCATCCACTGGGTCTCGGCGCAACACGCCTTGTCGGCGGAGGTTCGGCTGTATGACCGCCTCTTCCTGAAGCCCAACCCGGACGACGTGGAGGAGGGCAAGAGCTTCAAGGACTATATCAACCCGGATTCGATGGAAGTGGTGACGGAGGCGCGCGTCGAGCCGAGCGTGGGCGACGACCCGGCGGGGTCGCGCTATCAGTTCGAGCGGCTGGGCTATTTCATCAGCGATATCGAGGACTCCGCGCCGGGGCGGCTGGTGTATAACCGCATCATCACACTGCGCGATTCGTGGGCCAAGCAGACGGCGGCGGAGCAGGA
>JBBSBO010000618.1:0-2553 GCA_038251215.1 Caldilineales bacterium | reverse complement strand
GGAAGTGCATGAGATAGTCGTAGGCAACCGAGCCGGTAATGACGATGTTTCCTGGATGTCCAGAACGTTGGGTCACAAGGCAATCCTTTGCGGCAGCCGCCGCTCTTATTGGTTGGCCGTTGGGGCGGCAAGGTCAATCGAGAGCGAGTCGCCGCCCCCGTCCAGAGTCAGGCGAGCGCCGCTTTCGCTATTCCAGATTCCATATGCGTAGTCATACGCAGCAGGGTCGGCCGGCAGCAGCGCCAAGTCGATCACCACCGCCTGCGCCAGCCATTCGCTTGTCGGCACGATGAAGGCGTGGTCAAGATATTGGACGTCGCCGCCCGCCGTTGGGGTGGCGTGGAACCAGACATCGTAATTCCCGGTAATCGGCGCCAGCACCTCGTAGTAGGTCTCGAGGCGCGGGCGGCCGCTCTCTGCGTCCGTGCCCAGGTCGTAGCCAAGGAGGCGCAGGACCGGCTTCTGCCCATCCTCAACCAGGACCGCATCGGCCGGGTGCGAAATCGTGGTCCGGAAGGCGTCCCGCACTTCTTCGCGCAGCGGGCCGTCGGCGGCGTGCAACAGGTCCAGCAGCAGGGGACGGGGCAGGCCAGCCAACTGCTCGCCCTGCAGAGACGCGCCCAGCGCTTGAACGCTCGCCTGTGGCTGGGCGGCGCTATCGTAGGCATCGTTGCCAAAGAGCCTCTGCCAAATGTAAAGCTGAGCGCGTGCCTCGAGGTCCACCGCCGTCTCTGGCGTCAAGTCGGCAATGGTGTCGCCGGCAGCCGGTACATGCATCGCCAGGTCGCCACTTGTGCGCAGCTCAAACGATGGCGCCGCCAGCAGTGAGGGCAGGAAGCGGATTGTGCGCGTGATGCCGCGGTAGGGGAAGTTGTCATCGATGAAGTCGAAGCGCCAGCTTCCCTGATCATTGCGCAATAACAGAAAGTCGGCCGCGCCATAGGCGTTGTCCAGCAGGGCGGCCCGCGCCACTTCAGGGGTATGCAACGACGCGACCTGTTGAAGCAGTGTGATACGCTGTGCAAAGGCGCCCGCGGGGTGGCTATAGTAGGCGTTCCAGGGCACGAAGGCGAAGATCGGCCGATACGCCAGCAAATCCGCATATTGGCTGTCGAACAACATCACCTTGGTCTCGGGCGCGTCCCCAACCAGCGTATCGAATGCCTCCAGGCGCGCGGTCGGCACCTGCTCCTCCAAAGCGTTTGTATAGGCTTCCGCGTCAATCAACTGATAGACCGTCTGGCGCGCCAGGAAGGCCAGCAGCACGAGCCCAACGGCGGCAAGGGCCGCCCGCCCCGGCTGCGTCCAGCGAGCCGTCTGCCAGGGCGCACGCCAGATCCGGCTCAAGTAGACAATCGCCGCGCCCAGGCCGAAAGAGAGCACCATCTCGAACATGGGATAGGCCCGAAAGGTGAGCAGCGGCCTGTCCAGGAGAATAGCCACGTAGCCAATCCCGACCCATGCGTACAGCGTCGCCACCATGTAGAGCAGGGCACGCGGCACAAGCCGGCGGTGGGCGGCCACAACAAGTACGATCAGGGTGACGAGCAACGCTCGACCTTGCAGCGAAGTGCTTGCAAACTCCATCGGCAGGGGGATTTTGCCATCCGTGAACCAGCGGTTTTGCAGCAACGCCACGCTGTCGGCATGAATCATGCTCCACATGTATGGCAGCCAGTAGACCGCGCTGATCGCCGCCACGCCCGCGAGCAGGAGCGCGACGTGCAGCCAGTTGATCGCGAGCAAGCGCGCTTCGCCGCCTGGTCGCGCGCCCGTGCGCACCCGGCGGGCCGCCACCTGCTCACCAATCCAGATGACGATGAGGCTCAGCCCGCCGATTAAAAAGAAGTAGTAGTACGTCATAAATAGCAGCGCACCGATGACGCTGCCGGCGGCCAGCCAGAGCAGGTAGCGGCGCGATCTCTCCACGCGTACGTGTGTGATATTGAGCGCCCAATGCAGCCAGTAGGGCACGAACAGGATCATGGCGATCCATTCGTATGGCTTGAACCAGTCGTGAGTCACCAGCAGCACAAAGGTCGCACCCATCGCCACGGCCGCAGTTGTTACCCGTCGCCATAGTGCATACAGCGCAAATGGGAGCAGCAGCGAGGTGAGGAGCAGCCCCGGTTTGAGCATGAGCCAGGGGTCAGTACCCGTGATGCGCGCCGCCGTGCCCAGCAGATAGTGGTAGAGCGGCGGATAGTAGGCAGGCAGTCCCTTGAGGTACATATCCGGGAAGCCGCCGAGCGTCGCCGTCTTGGCCACCACGGCAGCATGGAGCTGCGCGTCCCCGCTCAGGCCGCCGTAGGCGAAAGGCGTCTCTTTCAGCGGCAGCGCCACAAGTCCAAAGAGGAAGAGAGCAAGCAGCGCAACCGCCAGGTCATACTTCAAGGGCCGGGGCAGGGGCGCCACGTAGAGCGCCGCCAGCGCACAGATCCACACAAGCATGCCGAGCTGCAGCCACACGTCCATCAAAGGACGCGTGGCGACTGCACTTGGGGCCGCCTGCACCCCCAGCGCCATTAGCCAGGCAAGGCCCACAGTCGCAGC
>JBBSBO010000617.1:0-2560 GCA_038251215.1 Caldilineales bacterium | reverse complement strand
GCCGCTCGAGGTCGAAGCGCATGCTGCCCTTCTCGCAGTTGATCTCCAGCGCCAGCGCATTCTTGCGCCCGGCGGCGAAGCGCGTCGCCTCCAGCGTGCCGAGCGCGCCGTTCTCGAACACCACAGCCGCGGCGAAGGCGTCGTCCACGGTCACCTCGCCCAGGCCGCTGCCGTCCAGTTTGGGCCGCTCCTTGATGAACGTCTTGGTCAGCGCGGCCACGCTGCTGACATCGCCTACCAGATAGCGCCCCAGGTCGATGATATGCGCGCCGAGGTCGCCTAGCGCGCCGCTGCCCGCCTCGGACTTCTGCAAGCGCCAGATCAGCGGCGTGTTGTAGTGCGGCATAATCCACTCTTGCAAATAGACGGCGCGGAAGTGATAGACGCGCCCCATGGCGCCGGACTCGATCAGCTTGCGCATCTGCCGCACGGCGGGCACGAAGCGATAGTTGAAGGCCACCATGTGCTTGACGCCGGCCTTCTGCACCGCGTCGAGCATCGTCTTGGACTCTTCTGCCGTGCGGCCTAGGGGCTTTTCACAAAGTACGTGCTTGCCAGCCTGCGCCGCGGCGATGCTCGGCTCGGCGTGGGCGTTGTTCGGCCCGCCGTTGTCGAACAACTGCACTTCCTCGTCCGCCAACATGTCGCGCCAATCGGTATAGTACTTCTCATAGCCGAAGCGCGCCGCCGCCGTGGCGACTGCCTGCTCATTGCGCCCCGCCACCGCTACCATCCGCGGAATGGCGGGCGGCGGATACATCATATAGGGGATCGTTCTAAAGGCGTTGGCGTGCGCCTTGCCCATGAACGCGTAGCCCAACATGCCGACGCCGACCTCCGGAATATCACCGGCGGCCTTGTCGCTTGCCATCGTCGTGAAACCAGCCCCTTCGCTCATCTCAGATCACTCCTGACTGTACTGAGTTCGGACCGAAATTGATTGTCATAGCGCCTACACGACGGGCAGGCACAGAGCCTGCCCTGCCGTAGACACTGCGCGTGGGTCAGCCCTATTCCTTCTGGAAGGCCGCGTCGAACACCACATTGGACGCCGAGAAGTCGGCCTTGCGCACCACAGCCAGCGACTCCTGCGCGCCGAACTCGCGATCCATGCCGCTATCCTCCCACTCAATCGAGAGCGGGCCTTGGTAGCCGATGCGGTTGAGCCAGCGCACGATGGGGTCGAGCTTCACGTCGCCATGGCCCGGCGAAACGAAGTCCCAGCCGCGCCGCGGGTCACCGAAGTCTAGGTGCGACGAAAGGATGCTGTTGCGCCCGGTCAGATGAATGCGCGAGTCCTTGACGTGTACGTGGTAGATGCGGTCCGGGAAAGCGGCGATGAACTCCGCCGGGTCGATGAACTGGTGGATCAGGTGGCTGGGGTCGAAGTTGGCGCCAAAGGCCGGGTGATAGTCCACAGCCTCCAAGGCGCGCTCGAAGGTGATGAGGTCGTAGGCGATCTCTGTCGGGTGAACTTCCAGCCCGTACTTAATGCCGTTCTCTTGGCACACATCGAAGATCGGCTTCCAGCGCTCGGCGAAGTCCGTATAGCCGGCGTCAATGTCGGCTTGACTCGTGGGCGGGAAGAAATAGAGCTTGCCCCACACGCTACTGCCGGTAAAGCCATTAACGTTGCTCACGCCGAACAGCTTAGCCGCGCGCGCCGTGTTCTTGATCTCCTCGGCTGCGCGCTGGCGCACGCCTTCCGGCTCGCCGTCGCCCCATAAACGCGGGGGCAAAACACCTTTGTGGCGCTGGTCGATGGGATCACACACGCACTGCCCCACCAAGTGGTTGCTGATGGCCCAACACTTAAGGTTGTACTTTTCCAACAAGTCGCGCCTCTCGCGCACGTAGCTGTCTTTTTCCAGCGCCTTGTCGACCTCGAAATGGTCGCCCCAGCAGGCAAGCTCCAGCCCGTCGAAGCCCCATTCGCTGGTCTTCTGCGCCACCGTCTCCAGCGGCAAATCCGCCCACTGTCCCGTAAAGAGCGTTACCGGTCTAGACATCGAAAAACTCCTCGCGTTAATGGTTGATGCGAACGGCTCACGCGTTCGCCCTGTGCTAAGTTGGCAAAGCCAGATGAACTGGCCTGAATCAGGCTGAACTCTTAACGATTTGCCCGGTTTCAAATGAACGCACCACGTCAAACACGATCGCCAGCGATTTGATGTTGTCCTGGCAGGTCGTGGCGGGCGCGGCGCCGGACGTCACGGCTTCGTAGAACTCCTGCAGCAGATAGGCCTGCCCCTCCAACTCCATCTCGACGGGCGCGACCGCGACCGGCTCGGCGCCGGTGGCTTGCGTATAGACCACGTCGTCCACCATCGCGACGACGCCCTCGGCGCACTCGAAGCGCCAATTGGCGTTCCACCCTATCTCGCGGCCCTGCGAACACCACGAACCGTTGTAGGAGACAAAGACATTGTTCATAAACTCCAGCGTGACCTGGGCCGAAGCGTCGCCCTTGAACCAGCTCCATGCCGGGTTCCAACTGCGCCCCACGACCGACACAGGGTCGTTGTCGAGGAAAAAGCGCATGAGATCGAAGTGATGGATC
>JBBSBO010000616.1:0-2564 GCA_038251215.1 Caldilineales bacterium | reverse complement strand
GAGCGGCTCGCCCGCCGCATTGGTCACGTAGCCCTGATAGTTCATCGTATAGGGCGGCTGCGCCAGCACGATGTCCGCTTCCGCTGCCTGCAACTCGGCATCCTGGTCTACCTCCTCGGGATACCAGGCCGGGTCGCCGATTACCTCTGGTTGGGGCGCGTCGCTCTCTCCTTCCACTGGGTCTTGAGCGTATGCCACGCCTGCCGGCGCCAGTGCAAGCGCCAATAGCACAAATAGAGCCAATAGCCAACGAATCCGCTGCCGGTTCATGCTTTGCCTCCTTATCTTGTTTCTCTCAATCCACGCCGTTGCGGGTGGGGGGTGTCTAGATTATATCACGGAACAAGTTCGCGCAAATCGCGAAAAAACGGCGACAAAGTGGCGACAAAACAAAATCCGGACGCCATTTTTGCGCCCGGACCCGGACTTTCGTCTCTCCGCCTTGCGCGTGTGTCGCGTTTTGACCACCCTTAGGCAGCGCCGGCGCGCGCTGCCTCCCAGCCGAGCATGGCGCGCTTGCGCGTCTCGCCCCAGCGGTAGCCATTGGCCGCGCCGCTGCTGCGAATCACGCGGTGGCAAGGGATCAGGTAGGCGATGGCATTGGCGCCCACAGCGCCGCCCACGGCCCGCGCCGCGCTGGGTGCGCCGAGCGCCTGCGCCACCTCGGCATAGGTGGCAGCGCTCCCCGGCGGGATGCGCAGCAGCGCCTCCCACACCTTCAACTGGAAGTTGGTGCCCTTGAGCAGCAGCGCCAGGGGGCGATCCGCCTCGCCCGGCCGATCAAGCGGCTGCGGCGCGAAGATGCGTGCGGCGAGCGACTGCGTGCGGTCGGGCTGCTCGTGCAGTGTCGCCTGAGGCCAGGCCGCGGCCAAGGCGGCCAGCGCCGCGTCCCAGCCATGTTCTTCACCATCCTGGTAGTCGTCGAGGAAAGATAGGGCGCAGATGCCCCGCTCCGTCACCGCCAGCAGGCAGTCGCCGAAGGGCGTGGTGTGGCGTCCGTAGGCGATCTCCAGACCGGCCCCGCGGGCGCGGTACTCGCCCGGCGTCACGGCCTCCACCGTCACGAAGAGGTCATGCAAGCGGCCCGGGCCGGACAGCCCCGCCTCGAAGGCCGCCTCCAACACAGGCCGCGACTCGTCGAGCAGGCGCTTGGCGTGCTCTAGCGTCAGATATTGCAAGAAGCGCTTGGGGCTGACGCCGGCCCAGCGCGTAAAGACGCGCTGCAAATGAAACGGGCTGACGCCCAGCCCCGCGGCGATCTCCGCCAGCGCGGGCTGGGCCGCGGCGTGTTCCGTCACATAGGCGATGGCCTGCGCCACCAGCACGTAGTCCGCCGAAGCGGTGGTTATGTCTTGCATAGTCATGTTTTCTTCCATCATAGTCTCCGTCCCGTACTCTCACACATCTGCTGCGATTGTATGGCGATTGTATATCGCCTGCGCGCCGCCCGCCACCCGATTCTTGCGCAACTTGACTGAATAGAACGCGGATAAACGCGGATTCAGCGGATCACCACGGATTTTTTATCCGCGAGGATCCGCCCAATCCGTGCTATCCGCGTTCTATTCCACTCTGGCATTTTGCTCCGGCTTGCTATACACTCTGAATATTATCTTGCATCCTCTTGGCATTGCCGCAGAAAGGAACACCCATGCCGGCGCAACAACCCGCCCCCGTCGCTATTCCCATCCTCGACGGTCACAACGACACCCTGCTCGACCTCTATAATTCCGGCCAACCCGCGCGCCGATCCTTCTTCGAGCAGAGCGCCACGGGCCACATCGACCTGCCGCGGGCGCGGCTGGGCGGGCTGGGCGGCGGCTTCTTCGCGCTCTTCTCGCCCGCCGACGCCGGGCAAGCCCCAGCCCCCGACGCCGAAGATGACGATAATGCCGAGGCGGATCAGGAGGCCAAGCATGACCTCGCCGCGCTCAGCTCGCGCACCTCAGTTGTAGAGCACGCCAACGCCCTCGACTACACGCTGGGCATGGCGGCGCTGCTCTTTCGCTTGGAGCGCCAGTCGCAGGGGCAGGCCAAGGTCGTGCGCACCGTGGATGAGCTGGCGGACTGCCTGGCAGACGGCACGTTTGCCATGATCTTTCACATCGAGGGCGCCGAGGCTATCGACGCCAAGCTCAACGTGCTGGAAGTGCTGTACCAGGCCGGCTTGCGCTCGCTGGGCATCACCTGGAGCCGCGCCAACATCTTCGCCAGCGGCGTTCCCTTCGCCTTCCCCAGTTCGCCGGACACCGGCCCCGGCCTCACGGACACGGGCAAAGAGCTTGTGCGCGCCTGCCAAGAGCTGGGCATCATGATCGACCTTTCGCACCTCAACGAGCAGGGTTTTTGGGACGTGGCGCGCCTCTCCGCCACGCCGTTGGTCGCCACGCACTCCTGCGCCCACGCCATCAGCCCGTCGTCGCGCAACCTGACGGACAAGCAGCTTGACGCCATCCGCGCCTCCGACGGCCTGGTGGGGGTGAACTATCACGTCGGCTTCTTGCGCAGCGACGGCGAAGCCAACGCCGACACGCCGCTGGCGACCGTCGTGCGCCACGTCGATT
>JBBSBO010000615.1:0-2566 GCA_038251215.1 Caldilineales bacterium | reverse complement strand
CGGTCGCTGGCGCTGGGCATCATGGCGTTGGCGATGCAGAAGAGCAGGTAGGCCCACAACACGCCGTCCGGCTCGCCCAGGGCTTGGCGGAAGGCCAACGCCGCGCCGCGGCCATCGCGCGCCACGAGGGCGTTGAGCAGCTCGTCGGAGTTGAAGACGTAGTGCGAGATCAGGGCGATCAGCGCCGTGCCCACCAGGAGCGGCGCCATGCCCACCAAGCTGTCGGCGAGGGGGCCGCCGGTCTGCACGCTGACGCTGCCCAGGCCGATGTGCTTGCCCTGGCGTTTGGGCCACACGCGGAATTTGCCGGTGCGCAGACCCAGCAGCCGGGCCGCGCTCCAGTGCGCGCTTTCGTGGATAAAGACGCCGGGCAGGAAGATCAGAAAGAGCGTGAGCGTGGGCGCGTCGTTGGAGCGCGTGACGTAATAGACGGGGATTTGAATGTGCAGGCTGATCTGGCGGCTGAGCCAGGCGAGCAGCACGAGCGAGAGGACAAAGCCGGCGGGCAGGAGCAGCGGCTGGGCGGGTTCAGGCATGGCAGGTCATGGCAGCCCTGTGGCGGGCGGCGTGTGAGCGATGGCCGGGCGGACGCGCCTGGCGGCCCTCATGGCTTTGTTTCGAGGTTGTAGGTCAGGCTGCGGATCATCCAACAGCCGTCGGCGCGCACCAGTTCCCAGCGGTCGCCGGCGGGCGAGACCTCGCTGCCGATGTGGGTGGTGGCGAGCACCGTGACTTGATCGCCGGCGACGGTGATGTCCAGATCCGAGGGCTGCACTTGGCTGGGCGCGCCGGGAAAGACGGTGCGCACATAGCGGTGGCGGATGGCGTCCTTGCCGTCCCAGTTTTGGTTGTCCGCTTCGTCGTCCGGCGTGTTCTTGGCGTCGACCACGCGGCTGTCTGCGGCCCAAAGCTGCATGAGCGCGTCGATATCTTGCTTGACAATCAACTCGCCCTCGGCTAGCAGAACGGCGCGGATGGCGTCTTCGTCGGTGGCGTTGGGGGCAAGGCCGAGGCTGCACGAGCCGGCTGCCTGCACCGGCGAGGCCGCCGGCTCGGGAGTGTCCGCTGCAGGCGGATTGGCGCAGGCGGCCAACAGCAGCAGAGTTGCGAGCATCCATACCGCGTGTTCGCCCGCGCGACGGTTGATCCACATAAGTTGGCGGCGGTTTATCCAGTTCTTCATCTCGGTTAGCCGGCTCCGTTGCTCTTGACGCCGCTGAACAGCTGGCGCACAAAATCGCGTTGGATGGCGAGGGTGTCTTCCAGCGAACCATACTTGCTGGACGTGAGCTTGAAGAGCACGATGCCGTCTTGCAGGTTGCGCTCGCCATCGGGGAAGAGGTAGAAGTAGAAGACGATGTGATCGGTGGGCGTGGACTCGCCGGGGAAGGTCTTCTCGGCGTCCATCCACAGGCCGTGGATTTCGCCGCCGTCCTCGAGCGGGATGGCGGCGGAACTGAGGTCGTAGCGCCAGCCATCGGCGTCGTAGCAGATGTCCGGGGCGTGAAAGGGCTGCGAGCTGCGCCCGCCGATCAGGCTGAGCCAGACATATTGTCCCGCGCTGTTGTGGTAGAGGCGCTGGACATACTGCTCCGGCTCGAGCAGGATCATCACCTCTTGGTTGGTCTGGGGAACCTCTTCGCCCGTCCAGTCGCCCAGGCTGAGGGGCACGTCGCGCAGGTCGGCGTCCAGGTCGAAGCGAGCTTTGGCGACGACCTCGGTCTCGCGGTCCGTGCGCCGCCAAAAGTCCAGGTCCGTGGTATAGGTCAGTTCGTCCGGGGCGGGGCGTGTCTGTCCGAAGAGGGACGGCTGGAGGCGCGGGCCATAGACAAAGGCCAAGCCGACGAGAAGCACGGCGGTGACCAGCAGGCTGCGAACAGGTAAGTTCATGGATGTGTAGCGCTTCTCCGCTTGAACAGGGCCTCTAGAACAAGGCCGCTAGAACAGGGCCATCGCAAAGGGACGGCGAACAGGGTTGCGGCGTGCGTGGTAGTCGGCGACTTCATGCGGCAACCGGTTTATTCGGCAACCGCTGCCACAATCGCTGCCGCAAGCGCGCCTAGATCACTTCGGCGCGCAGCGTCCGGCAGCGCAAGGCGTGTGTGACGGGCAGCATCAGGCCCAGCGCCACGATAAAGAAGACCGGCCCCGAGTAGTCATGGTAGAAGACGAAGGCAGCATCCGCCCCATAGAAGCTTGCGACAAAAAGCAGCGATGCCACACGCAGGATATTGCCCGCCATCGCCAAGGGGATCGCCATCACTACCAGGCCAATCCTGCCCCAGATCGGTCCTTCCAAGACATACGCCGCCAGGGCCATGAGCGCGGTAAGGGCGATCATGGAATTGATGCCGCTGCACTGCGCGCCGATGACCAGGTCGGCGTTGGGCACCTTGACGGCGTTGCCCACGATCTCCACGGGCAGCCCGGCGATGCGTGCGATGCCCGTGGAGCAGACTCCGGTGAAGATCGCCAAAGGATAGGTGGCGCGCTCCACAATCGGCAGCGGGACCATGAAGGCGAGGTAGCCGATGGGAAAGGCCAAGCGACGCACAACGTTAGCGCT
>JBBSBO010000614.1:0-2575 GCA_038251215.1 Caldilineales bacterium | reverse complement strand
TGCCACAAGTCCTCGAACTCGCGCTCCGCCACCTGCACCACCACGGGACAGCCCAGCTTGAGCCAGCCCGGCGCGCATTTCTTGAGCACGCTGCGGATGCCGCGGTTCTGCAACCCGGCGTCTAGCACAATGCCGCCGCTCATCTCCGCCACGCGCGTCGTGGTCGGCCCGCCGCGGGCATAGCGCAGCACCGGGCCGACCACGACGGCCCCCAGGCCGCGCGTGTCCAGCCCGGGCGGGATCGCGTCGCCGCAACCGATAGTCCCCCCTGCCAGCAGGATGGGGTTCGCCGCTTGCAGGCCGATCTTGTGGTCCGGCGCCAGTTCAATCATGCCAACCGCCAATACTCACTGCCGACGAGGCTCATCGTCGAAGCGCGCCCGCCGCAGAAATGCACAGGCGAGGCCGCGCGGGCGTCATTCGCCGCGGCACGGCCTCGCCTGCCACACGTACTATCTAGCATCCTCTAGACCCGCTCCGCGCGGTTGCCGCGGGCGAGCGACGTCACACTAGTTCGGCCCAAAGCTGCCGATGATCTGGTCGAACACCGGTTCCTTGGCGGCCTGGTTCGTATCCTGCGTCAGCAACGTCAGGATGTACACCTTGTCGTTGGCAATCAGACCGACGACCTTGACAAACGCCTTGGCCGCGATGCCCTGCGAGCTGAGGTCGGCCACGGCCGTACCGCGTACGCCGGGTAGATTGTTGATCGTGGCGGTGTTGATATCCTGGATCTGGATATCGCCCAACATGGCCGCGTTGGCTTCCAGATTGGTCTGGATCAGCTCCAACAGCCACTCAGGCGTGGCATTGGGCACGTCCACCACGAAGACATTCAGAGCCGTGGGCAGGCCGCCAAACATGGCGCCCATCAGGTCGGTGATGTAGATGATGCCCAAGCCCTCGCCTGCCGGGCTGTCGAGGAAGTCATTCAGCGGCCCCATTTGCGCGCCCATGCCGAATGTATTCGCCAGGTTCTGGAACTGCGCGCCGCGCAGATCCAATGCACTCCACCCGCCGGGGACAGCCAGCGAGTAGCCCAGCTTATCATCCGTCACCACATTGAAGCCCTGCGGAACCGTCACCTGCGGGGTCGGGATCGGGGTCGGCGTGGGCGGAATCGGCGTCTCGCCTGGCTTGGGCGTGGCGGTCGGTTCCGGAATGGGCGTGGCGGTCGGCACAATCGTGGGCGTTGCGGTCGGCGGAGCGCCCAATATGCTCGACAAGTCAATGCCCAAGCTCGATAGGTCTACCGGCATGCCGGCGCAGCCGGAAAGCGCCAGCGCTGCGAGCAGCATGACGCCGGCGAGCAGTACGACGGCTTTACTTCTCCCAAAAGGTCTCTTCATTGCATCCTCCTTGGAGCGGTTGAGGTTGGAAAAACGGACTACGGTGAGTGCTACCTGCCAATTCCTACTGCTGGTACTTACTGCTATGTTGGCAAGCCGGCCTAACACGCGGTTGTTAGCCCGACATAACCCCACGTGGCGAACCACGCTTGCACCCAATACCGGGACGCTATCTACCTGGACCTAGCCGCTCGCAGCCAACTGCTCACAGCCGCACGCCTAGAAACGCAGCTTGGATCGCTCGAGTACATACACGGCCCCGTCATCGCGGTTGCCCACTAGGATGCCGCCCGGAAATGTCTGCACAACTGCCTGAAAGAATATCGCTGCCGGCGCTGTTGCATTTCCTAATACGGTGCGGCGCTGAGGAGACGCCCACCCTTCCGCAAACACGCCGCTGGGCAAGTATTGCCCCGGCGGCAAAGCCTCCGCCTCGGGCGGCGGATTCGGCATAGGCGCTGACGCCGCCCCCTCGCCGCGCAGCGCAACCTGTTCCCATGCGCCCGTGTGCCTGTAGTATACATAGATCAGGGGCGTTTCGTCCAGATGCAACATTACCCCGCTTTCAAAGGGCAAATAAACACCCATCGTTGCCGTCGCGCGGTCGCTGGGGCAGGCAAACTGGCGACGCGTCGCTTCCTCCACATCGAGCAGCGCCTGCAAGAAGAACTGGTCGACTACGTCTGTGCAGGCGGACGCCATCCCCTCCCCATCTGCTACGGCCGGCGGCGCACCTGGCGCAGCCGTATCGAGGGGCGCAGAAACGGGAGCAGGCGGCTCCGGGATAGGACTCGCCGCCGCCGTGGGCGTTGCGACCGGCGTCGCCGGCACTAAAGATGTTGAAGTCGCTGTCGCCGCCGCCTCAATAGGCAAGGCGTCCCCGCTCGCCGGGACGTCGGTCGCATCGGTCGCAATCGCCTCGCCCGCGATATCGACCCCCGCCGCCCGCACAGAAGATGCGGACCGTCCCGGAGCCATCGCCGTCGCCACATCCGTCGCAGCGGGCAACGCCTTGGCGAGCGGCGCTACGCCGCCAGGCTGCGCGGCCCCACCCGTGTCTGCTATCTGCGCAACTTGCGGGTCCGCGTCGCCTTGCGCGCCGAACCTAGCGTCGAGGCCAATCCACATCCACGCGACTGCCGCCAGCAGCGCCAGACCCGCTGCCACACCCCAGCGGTTCAGCGCTGACCCGCCGCGCCGTGGCGACGCTTCATCACGCCCCTGAG
>JBBSBO010000613.1:0-2584 GCA_038251215.1 Caldilineales bacterium | reverse complement strand
GTGGTGCTGGGCGGGCTGGTGATGCAGTCGGGTTCGCCGGAGCTGGCCGCCATCCAGGCGCCGCCCACGCCGTGGGGCGCGATTGCGCTGATTGTGCTGGCGGCCTATTTCTTCTCGCTGCTGACCACGATCGTGCCCGTGTGGCAGGCCACGCGCATCTACCCGGCGGAGGCGCTGCGCTACGAGTAAAGCCAGGACAAACCGCAAGAGCGAACCGCAAAGACGCAAAGGACGCGAAGAACAGCAAAAGCAAAGCACCGCAGAGGGCGCGGAGGACGCAGAGGACAGCTTAAGGCGGGGGTCGCCCTCGCCTTAAGCGCTCAGATGCTGCTCCAGGTATTTTTTGAGCGCCAGCGCGTTGTTATGCTCTGTGTCGTGCGCGCTATAGAGCAATGTCACGTCGCCCTTGCGCGCGGCGTCCAGCAAAGGCTGCCAGGCGGCGGGCGCGGCGTCGAGTTCGGCAAAGTAGCGCTTCTGGAACTCAGCCCACTTCGCCGGATCATGATCGAACCACTTGCGCAATTCAGTGCTGGGGGCGACCTCTTTTAGCCAATCCTCGGCGTGTAGATCTTCCTTCTTGACGCCCCGCGGCCACAGGTGATCGACCAGATAACGGGCGCCGTCGTCGGGCGCAGCCGGATCATAGACGCGTTTGATCTGAATCATGGGGGCTATTCTCCTCGTTGCTTTTCTCCGTCATTTCCTCGTTCAGTTGGGGGCGTACAGCGGTTTTCAATCGTTGCGCGCCCACTGTGAAATACGCTCCTCAGTTCGCGGCGTCGCCAGGCAGGTCCGGGTTGAAGATGTCGAGTTGCGGCTCGCCTTCGATGGCGATGATGCCGAGCATGCCCTTGCTGGTGACGCGCGACAGGGCATGGTCGACGAGCTTGACCTCGCCGGGCACGGGGAACTGCATCTCGGCGATCAAGCAGCTACCAGGCGGCACGGCGACCGTCTGCACATAGCGTTCCGGGTTGCTGAGGATGGCGCCTTCGCGCCAGGCTCTGCTCCAGACATTGCCGATCGGGTGGAAATTGCTCGTCAGGTTCGGCCCGCCGCAGACGAAGAAGATGCGCGCGCTTTCGCCCGTCTTGACGGCGATGGCCCCGCGGCGGCTGGGGGTCAGCGCCTGCTTTTCGCCGTTGAGCAGCACATAGGTCGGGTCCTCGCGCTGCATGGACTGGAAATTGAAGTTGTGATGGCCCGGCGTCCCCGCCGGCTGATCCGTGTAGACTTCATGCTGGCCTAGGTAGAACTCGTGGTCCACCGGCGGCAGCCCTTCCCACGGCTCCACCACAATCATGCCGAACATGCCGGAACTGATGTGCTGGTCCAGGGTGGGCACGGCGCAATGGTAGATGAAGGCGCCGGGGTACAAGGCGCGGAAGCTCATGCCGTTGCTCTGTCCTGCCACGACCAGCGTGGCGTCGGCGCCGCCGCCTGTGCCATAGACAGCGTGGAAGTCGATGTTGTGCGGCATGATATTGCCTGCGCGGCTGGTGAGCGTCAACTCGACTGTATCGCCCTGGCGCACGCGAATCATCGGCCCCGGGATTTGGCCGCCGAAGGTCATGTAGTCGAAGGTGACGCCCGGCTCGATCTCCGCCGTCACCTCCACCGTTTCCAGCGTAATTTGATGAAGCCGCGGCTCCGTCCAGTCGACCGGGCCGGGCAGGGCGGTGGGGTCTGCCGCCACGCGGTCGGCGGTGATCGGCTTGGCGGGCGAGACCGCGGGCGTGGCGGCGGGTGGGGCGGCGGGAATGGGCGTAGCGGCCTCAGCCACGGCGACAGCCTCGCCTGTGGGCGTGACATCGACCGCCTGCGCCACGGCGGTTGGCGTAGCCCGCTCCGCCGGACTTTTACCGCACGCGGCTAGCGTCGCTCCCCCCACGGCTAACAGGCCGGCGCTGCGCAGCAACTCGCGCCGCGTGACGGCAGTGACGCCGGATCTCGGCTGCGATTCCGCCAGGGCCTCTTCTGTGGTTTGCGTGTCCATCTTCTCTTGTCCTTCCCTATCTAACCTATCTAAAACTGCCATGGCCCGGCGCAACCCTATGCAGCACGCCCTGGGCGCGGGCCAGCGCGCGCTGAATTGAATCACTCTATCCAATCACTGTCTGAGTGAGTTTCCCCTGCCAATGTAGCGCAGCGCGCAGCGGCATTCCAGGACAAAAGTCTCAAAAACAAGCACAAATCCGGATATAGGCGCTTTGGCGCGACGCGGCAAGGCGTTCGAGGATGCTTGCCGGCTTGGGCGGGCTGGGGTTTAGTCGAGCCAATCGTCGAGCAGCACAATCTCCAAGAGATCGCCCAGCCGCTGCAATTTAGCGTCGTTGGTGACGAAAGCCGTGGCGTGATGGTTGAGCGCCGAGGCGACTTGCAAAGCGTCCGCACTATAGACGTTATAGGCGGCGCGCAGGCGAGCGGCGCGCCGCGCGGTCGCGCGCGTGATGTCGACCAGGTGCAAGTGGGGGAAGTGCGCCAGCCGCGCTTCGTATTCGCGGGCGACAGCCTCTTTTTGCAGTTGCCAAGGGCGCACCGTCAACTCCATCAGCGTGACGGTCGAGGTGATGCCTGTGGCGCG
>JBBSBO010000612.1:0-2596 GCA_038251215.1 Caldilineales bacterium | reverse complement strand
CAGCGGGTCGAGACCGTACTCCTCGCAGAATCGTCGGCAGATCGGTAGCACCGGCAGGCGCGCCTCCTCGATCAGAAGCCCCGCGCCGCTGGCTGTCGCAAGCTCCCAGAGTCCGGTCGCAACGCCGCCCTCGGTGGGGTCGTGCATGGCGGTGACGAAACCCGTCGCCGCGGCGGCGTGAGCAGGCGTCAACACGCTGATGCCGGGGTCAAAGAGAAAGGCCGCGGCCTCGTCCAGCTCGGCGGGCGACCAGCCTTGCCCCAGCAGAACCTCGCGCCGCTCGCGCGCGATCAGGCTGGTCCCCTCCACGGCGACCAGACCGGCGATCAAGAGCGCATCGCCCACGCGACAGCCGTGCGTGGTGACATAGCGGTCGCGCGCCACCTCGCCCAACATGGCCCCGGCAACGACGGGCTGCCGCACCGCGTGCGTAATTTCGCTGTGCCCGCCCGCCACCACAATGCCTAGCGCCGCGCAGGCCGCGCCGATCTGGGCGAAAATGCGGCGCACCTGTGCGGTATCCGCGCTGTCCGCGGGCAGCAGGATGGCGGGCAGATAGAAGCGCGGCGTGGCGCCGCTCACCGCCAGGTCGTTGGCGCAAACGTTGACGGCGTAATAGCCGATCTCGTCGGTGGCGAAGGTGATGGGGTCGATCTTGGCGACGAGCAACTGCGCCCCGCCTGCGGCAAAGTCGATCAGCGCGGCGTCCTCGCCCACGGCGGGGCCGAGTACGAGCTGCGGGTCGTCGCCCGGCAGCGCGGCAAGCAACTCCGCCAGCAGCGGCGCGGGCAGCTTGCCGGGCGAGAGCGGTCGGTTGTCGCCGTCGTGGATCAAAGCGGCAGGGCGAGGCATGGCAGCAATTTCTAGTTTGGACACGGATGGCACTGAAATAGGACACTGATACCACTGATGAGATAGATCTCCACAGATTGATCCGTGTTGATCCGCTGTTCCAGTGCTAATCCGCGGCCTATTCTTTTCAGATTCAGGGCACAATATACACCGGCATACCCAGATAAGCCAGATCAAAGAGGACGGCGGCGTCTTCGTCGTCGAGCATGGCGCAGCCGAAGGTGGCCGGCTGGCCTACCAGCCCCTCCCAGATCTTCTGGCCCGTCGCCCATTTGATGGGCAGGCCGTGGATGCCGTTTTCATAGGTGCCCACGTCATAGATGCCCAGCCAGTAGGGCATGTCCAACTCGTAGGCGTTGCTCCCTGCCATCGCCAGCTTGGTCTGCACGGCGAAGCTGCCCGTGCGCGTGATCCATTGGCCGTAGCCTGTGCTGCACGTCCAACTGTGCAGCACGCGATCGCCGCTAAGCACCCAGCACTGTTGGCGGCTGAGGCTGACCATAAAGCGCGTGCCCGCCAACGGGATCGGCGGCAGGCGCAGCGGCAAGGGCGGCGGCCCATAGGGGATGCGCAGCGCCAGGCCGTTGTAGACCGTCTCGGCGTCGGTCAGGTTGTTGTATTCCAGGATCGCCAGCACGGTGGAGTTGAACTCACGCGCCAGCTCGGAGAGCGTGTCGCCGGGTTTGACCGTATAGTAATAGAAGCCGCTGCGCGGGCGCCCGATTTCGACGTTGGAGGGCGCGGGGTCTTCGCTCGGCGCTTGCTCGACGGGCAGGAGCAGCCGTTGGCCGATGTAGACCGTGTCCGGGTTGGCAATGTAGTTGGCGTCCATCAACTCAGCCAGCGTCAGGCCCGCCTGCTCGGCGATGACGCCCAGGCTGTCGCCGGGCCGGACAAGGTATTCCTGCGTATCGCTTGATGCCTGGGCGGGCTGGGCGCGTTCAACCTGTAGCTCCAAGCTGGTGGCGGGCAGGATCAACTCTTGGCCCAGCGCCAGGCTGCTCGGGCCGTCCAGCGCATCCAGTCCGTTGATCGCCGCCAGCGCTGATTCGTCGACGCCGGCGGCGATCGCGATCTGCGCCAGGTCGTCGCCTGGCGCGACGCGATAGGTGCGGTTGCGCGTGCTGATAGTGCGGTCGCGCGCGCCGAGGCCGGACGCCGGAGCGTCTGGCTGGGGCTGCGCTAGGACATCCGGCGCGTCGAGGTCGCTCGTGTCTGTCGCCAGGGCGGCGCCGGTCGCCACGACGTGCGTCAGGCGCAGCTTCTGCCCGCTGTAGATGGCGTCGGGGTCGACGATGCCGTTGAGGCTCATCAGCTCGCCCATGTCGATGGCGTAGCGTTCGGCGATCCGGCTGAGGCTTTCGCCCGGCTGGATCACATGGGTGGCGGGCGCGTCCGTCGTCGCGTAGCGCGGATCAACCTGCACCGTCAGCGGCGGGAAGGGTTCCCCCTGCGCGGCATCGATCGAGGTTGAGGTAGTGGCTGAGGCTGCGGCGGGCAGGAGCAGCGTCTGCCCGGCGAAGATGGCGTCTGCGTCTTCGATGCCGTTAAGCCGCCGCAACTCCTCCACGGGCACGCCGGTTTCCTCGGCAATACCGCCCAGGCTCTCGCCCATGCGCACCACATGCACCGGCGCGCCTTGGGCCGGCGGCGTGGCGTGGACGGCGTCCGCCTGCCAAGCGAAACAGGCGAGGGCAAACAACAACGCCCACACAAGCGGGCGACGGGAACGAGTCAGAAGCGT
>JBBSBO010000611.1:0-2620 GCA_038251215.1 Caldilineales bacterium | reverse complement strand
TTAGCCCAAGCCGGCTATCCTCACCGCCTCCTCATCGCCGGCGGCGCCGGGTGGATGTTCGACAGCGTGCGCCAACTGGCGGAGCAACTGCGCCTGGGCGACCGCGTCGTCTTCCTCGGCTATGCGCCGCAAGCGGACTTGCCCGCGCTCTACTCGGCGGCGGATTGCTTCCTATCGCCCAGCCTCTACGAAGGCTTCGGCTTTCCCGTGCTGGAAGCCATGGCCTGCGGCGCGCCCGTGGTATGCAGCAACGCCAGCAGCCTGCCGGAAGTCGCAGGCAACGCCGCGCTGATCGTGCCGCCGCAGGACGTCGCCGGTCTGACCCATGCCATTCGCCTTCTCCTCGACCAGACGCAGGTGGCGCAACATCTGCGCCGGCTAGGCCTTGCGCAAGCCGCGCGCTTCCGCTGGGACACCTGCGCCGCCGAGACCGTCGCCGTCTATCGCCACGCCGCGGCGCTGCCGGCAAATGTGCTATAATCCACAGACCATGAACGACCAAATACTTGCCTCTCATGAACCGGCGGGCCAGACAGAAGCCGCTCTGCCCGAGGACTTCAGATTCAGCCAAACCAACTTGCAGGTTTTCGACGACTGCAAGCGCCGCTTCTGGCTGTCGTACATGCAGCAAATCCCTTGGCCCGCGGTACAGGCCTCGCCCATCGCCGAACACGAGCGCGTCGTTCGGCTCGGCCAAACCTTCCACCGCCTGGTGGAGCGCGCCGAGACGGGCGTCGAGCCGGACATGCCACCGGGCGAACTGGAAGCGCCCCTCTCCGACTGGTTCCGCGCCTACCAACAATATCGACCGCAGGACCTCCCCGCCCAATATGTCGAAATCGAACGCGCCCTCGACATCCCGCTCGCACGCGCAGGCATCAGCACGCGCCTCACCGCTCGCTACGACCTGATCGCCGCCGCAGACCAAAGCCGCGCCGTCATTGTCGACTGGAAGACGGGGCGCAAACGCGCGGATCCGGCCTCGCTGCAGCGCAGGATGCAGACCGCGGTCTACCTCTACGTCCTCGTCGAGGCCAGTGCGCGCCTGCCCTGGGGACCCGTGCAGCCCGAACAGGTAGAGATGCGCTATTGGTTTGTCGCCGCGCCCGAGCATCCCATCATCTTCCGCTACGACACGCTGCAACACGAGGCCAATCGCCGCCGCATCCTGGGCATCGTCGACGAAATCCTCGCCGGGCGTCGCGCGGCGGATTTCCCCAAAGTCGTCGATACGGCCTTCAGCCGTAAGTACCTGTGCGGCTTTTGCACCTACCGCGGCCTCTGCGACCGCGGCGAACATGCCTCCGACATCGACGAGTTGGATGACGAACTTGAGGGCGAAATGGCGGACGAACGCAAGGGGATCGAGCCGCAAGAGGTCATAGCCGTCTTTGAAACCGGCGATTTTGGCCTGGCAGACGTGGAAGAATTCACCTTCTGATGCCGCGCGCACGTCAACGCCGCGCCTGCCGCGGCCCACACAGCGTATGACAACATCCTGGCCCATCCTGCCGCCTGTCGCGCCGCAGCCCGACCTGATCGCCCTGATGGAAGGTCAGGCCGTCGTGGCGCAGATCCTGACGCAGCGCGGCCTGGATACGCCCGACAAGGCGCGCAGTTTCCTCGATCCCGACTGCTACACGCCTGCGCCGCCCACATCGCTCTACGGCCTCGCCCACGCCGGCGAACTGCTAGCCGAGGCCCTCCGCGCCCGCCGGCGCATCCTCGTGTGGGGCGACTTTGACGTCGACGGGCAGACTAGCACCGCCCTCCTCGTCTCCGCCCTGCGCGACGTCGCAGGGCCGGACTGCGTACGCTTTCACGTCCCCAACCGCTTCGACGAAGGTCACGGCATTCAGGTTGACGCGCTCAAAGCACAGTTAGCTAATCCGGCCTTTCGCCCCGATTTGCTGCTTACCTGTGACACCGGCATTGCCGAAGATCCTGCCGTTGGCTATGCGAAAGATGCCGGCCTGACCGTCATCATCACCGACCACCACGACCCTACGCCTGAACTCGTCGAACTCGCCTGCAGCGGGCAGCCCATCTGGGGCGCCACGCCTCCCGCCGTGCCCCAAACCAGCGTACGCCGCGCCGACGCCATCGTCAACCCGAAATTCCAGCCCGCCGGAGATCCACTGTATACCTTGCCGGGCGTCGGCGTCGCCTATAAACTGGTCCAACACGTCTACGCCCTGCTGGGCCGCAGCGGCGACGAGCAGGACTTGCTCGATCTTGTGGCCCTTGGCATCGTGGCAGATGTAGCGGAGCAAGTCCACGATGCCCGCTATCTACTCCAGCTCGGCCTGCGTCGCCTGCACAGCACGCGCCGCATCGGCCTCCTGGCGCTGATGCACATCGCCGGCCTCACGCCCGCCACGGTCAACGCCGAGTCGATCAGCTTCCAGATCGGCCCGCGCATGAACGCCCTGGGCCGCCTGGAAGACGCCACCGTCGCCGTCGAGCTGCTCACCACGCACGACCCCATCCGTGCCGGGCAGCTCGCCGCGCAGATGGAACGCCTCAACCAGCAGCGCCGCCTCCTCACCAGCCAGATCAGCGCCGTCGCCTTTGAAATGATCGAACGCACACCCAGCCTGCTCGACTTCAACGCGCTGGT
>JBBSBO010000610.1:0-2624 GCA_038251215.1 Caldilineales bacterium | reverse complement strand
TGCGGCGTCACAAAGTGCTTGGCGGGGAAGATGTCCACCTGTTGGTGCTCGGCCAAAATCTCGCCCGTGAGCGTGTCGATCTCGCTGATGCGCTCGATCTCGTCGCCCCACAGGCTGATACGGAAGGCGAACTCGCGGTCGGCGGGCTGCACCTCCAGCACATCGCCGCGCACGCGGAACTTGCCGCGCGACAAGGTGGCGTCGTTGCGCTCGTAGTAGATCTCCACCAGGTGGCGCAGGATATGGTTGCGCCGCACCATGTCGCCCACGCGCAGATTGAGCACCACGCGGCCATAGTCCTGCGGGCTGCCCAGGCCGTAGATGCACGAAACGGAGGCGACGATCACCGTGTCACGGCGGCTGAAGAGCGACGAGGTCGTGGCCAAGCGCAGCCGGTCGATCTCCTCGTTGATCTGCGATTCCTTCTCCACATAGGTGTCCGTGCGCGGGATGTACGCTTCCGGCTGGTAGTAGTCATAGTAGCTGACGAAGTACTCCACGGCGTAGTTGGGGAAGAACTCGCGCATCTCGCTGTAGAGCTGCGCGGCCAATGTCTTGTTGTGGGCGAGGATCAGCGTCGGCCTCTGCACCTGCTCGATGACCTTCGCCATCGTGTAGGTTTTGCCGGAGCCGGTCACGCCCAGCAGCACTTGAGCGTGCATGTTGCGCTGCAACCCGTCCGTCAACTGGGCAATCGCCTGCGGCTGATCTCCGGTCGGCTCGAAATCACTCACTACCTTAAATGGAGGCATGGTTAACCCTCGCAAGTTTCGCCAAGGCGGCCCATGGAGGGCCGCTCATCCTGTTGCCAACATCCGCCAAAATACTCATGGAACAATTGTTCTTATTCAACCAGTATACCGCGCGCGCGCAACTTTGTCCAGTGAGAACGCGCCGTTTTCGGCCCGCGTCTACACCTATTTTTGCTCGTTTTCCATTCCCTGCGCGGCGGTCGCCGGCCCCCAAAAAGGCCAATAAAAACAACCTTCCAGGAAGCTTAAAGCTTCCTGGAAGGTGAGCATCGTATATGCTTCCTGGCAGGACTTTGAGCTTCCTGACAGGTGTGAATGCAGCGTTACGCCTTAGGAGCGACGAGACCTGCGGTCGTCACGCCCGCCGCGGTCGCCCCGGTCGCGGCTGCCGCCGCGGCGGTCGCCGCCGCCGCTGCTGCTACGCGAGCCGCCCTTGTCCTTCTCGCGCGCTTCTTCGGCGCTCCAGCCTTCCAAGACTGCCTGGCGACTAAGCCGCACGCGTCCGCCCGGGTCCACGTCGACGACCATGGCGGTCAACTCGTCGCCCAGGTTGGCGATGTCCTCAACCTTGTCCACACGGTAGTCCGCCAACTGGCTGATGTGTACCATGCCGTCCACGCCGGGCAGGATGTTGACGAAGGCGCCGTAAGGCTCCACGCGCACCACCGTGCCGGTGTAGATCTTGCCGACTTCGACATCTTCCGTCATGGCTCGGACTTCTTCCAGCGCCTGCTCGGCGCCTTCGCCTTCACCGGAGATGTAGACCGTGCCGTCTTCTTCGATGTCAACCTTGACGGAGTACTTCTCTTGCAGCGCGCGCACCGTCTTACCGCCCGGCCCGATGATCTTGCCGATCTTCTCCGGGTCCACATGCAGGCTGAGGATGCGCGGGGCGAATTCGCTCAGGTGGTCGCGTGATGTGGGCAGCACTTCCAGCATCTTGCCCAGGATGAAGAGCCGGCCCACACGCGCCTGCTCCAGCGCCTCGGCGAGGATGTTGAAGTCCAGCCCCTTGATCTTCAGGTCCATTTGCAGCGCCGTGATGCCGTGCTCCGAGCCGGCGACCTTAAAGTCCATGTCGCCCAGGGCGTCTTCCATGCCCTGAATGTCACTCAGGATCTTGTAGGCGTCGCTGTCGGCGTCCTGCACCAGGCCCATAGCGATGCCCGCCACCGGCGCCGTGATCGGCACGCCTGCGTCCATCAGCGCCAGCGTGCTGCCGCAGACCGAGGCCATGCTCGTGGAGCCGTTGCTGCTCACCGCCTCGGAGACCAGCCGTAGCGTGTACGGGAAGTCCTCCGGGATCATGGGCAGGAGCGCCCGTTCCGCCAGAGCGCCGTGGCCGATTTCGCGGCGGCGCGGCCCGCGCAGCGGGTAAGCCTCGCCCGTGCTGAAGGGCGGGAAGTTGTAGTGGTGCATATAGCGCTTGTCGTCGGTCGGCTGCAGCGTGTCGATCCGCTGCGCGTCGCCCGGCGTGCCCAATGTAGCAATGGTCAGCACGTGCGTGTCGCCGCGCATGAAGAGGCCGGAGCCGTGGACGCGGGGCAGCTTGCCCACCTGCACGCGGATGGAGCGGATCTCGGTCGTCGTGCGGCCGTCCGGGCGGATGCCCTGCTCGAGGATGCGGCGGCGCGTGCCTTCCTTCACTACAGCGCTCATGGCGTCGGCGATGTCGCCCACGCTCACTTCCTCGGCGGCGATCGTCTCCGCCAGCGACTCTTCGACGTCGGCGCGCACTGCGTCCAGGCTGTCCTTGAGGCTGTGCTTGTCCAAGCCTGCGGCCAACACGCCGCCTACCTCGTCTTTGGCCAGGGCCGCCACGCGCTCTTGAATTTCCGGCGTGGGCAGGAAGACCTGTACGCTGTTCTTGGC
>JBBSBO010000609.1:0-2626 GCA_038251215.1 Caldilineales bacterium | reverse complement strand
CGGCGACGCGCGCGTCGTCCTGCACCACGCCGTTGATGCGCACCTCGGCGCCGGCCGCGATCAGGTCGCCGGTGACTGTGCCGTTGACCTCCACATAGGCGCCGAAGGCCACGAGGTCGCCCTCGACTGTGCCGTCGATGATGATTTCTTGTGCGGTGACGGTGAGGTCATCGCTGATCGTCTGATCTTGCGGCAAGTGATACGAGTTTTCGGTATCCACGACTTCGGCGGCGAAAGCGCGGCCGGAGAGGAGGAATACGAGCAAGGCGATCACGCCAAGCGGGCGCCACACGCGTCGCAAGCTAGGCGAGAGGCCCCATCGGAAAGGTTTTGTCATCGTGCTGTCTCCTTGTCCACGGTCGAATGGAACGTCGGGCGCCGGAAGAGAAGCCGGATTGGCTATGCCGGCCTAGCACTGAATGCCGGCAGGGAGTGTCCACCCTCTAGTGTAACGCGGCGCTCAGGTGAAGGCAAGCGAGAACAAACCCATAGACCGGCAAATCCCTTCCTGTCTCAGCTTGCAGCCGTACTCCGTTCGTGCTGCTCGGCGCGGGCTAGGCCCCACACAACTACGGCGCTGCCCGCCGCTACGAAGCAGAGAATGCCGGCAAACAGGAAGGCCAGCATAAAGGAGTCGGTGAGATCGAAAAGCACGCCGCCCACCACAGGCCCCATGATCCCCGCCACGCCATAGCCGCTGTAGATCCAGCCGTAGTTGACGCCGAAATGCTTTAGCCCAAAGTAGTCCGACGTCGCCGAAGGGAACAGGGTGAAGATGCCACCGAAGTTGAGGCCCACCCAGGCCGACGCCAGCGCGATCCCAATCGGCGAGCGGATGCCGGCGAGCACCATAAAGGCCATGCCCTGCGCCAGGAACATCATCATCATGGCGCGCGGGCGGTCGATGATGTCGCTGACCTTGCCCCAGAAGATGCGCCCCAGCGCGTTGAAAATCGCCAGGATCGCCACCGGTTCCAGGAAGCGCGCAAAGCTCCCCATCCATGCCGGCCCCAGGCTCTTGCCGCCCAGGATATCCTTCATCATCGGCGTCCACTGACCAATCGCCATCAGGCCGGACGTCGCGCCGAAAATGAAGGTCATCCACAGCATCGTCGCCAGCGGCGTGTCCAGCATCTCGCGCCAGTCCAGCTCCGCCATTACCTTTTGCTTGACCGCCGCGGGGTTCCAGCCGGCGGGCATCCAGCCTTCCGGCGGGTTGCGCAGCAGCATCGCCCCCAGCGTGACGGCGGTGATGCAGACCACGCCGTGCAGGACAAAGAAGGCGCGCCAGCCAATGCCGCTGCCCTGCTCGCCCATCACGCCCAGGCCGATCAGCAGGACCTGATAGAGGCTCAGGCTGTCGCCCGCCTGGGCCGGCGGCAGCAGCAGCGCGGCGGCGGGGCCGGCAAAAAAGACCGTGCCCGCGCCGAAGCCGGCGACGGCGATGCCGGTGATCAGCCCCTTCTTATCGGGAAACCACTTGACCGCGGCGGAGATGGGGCAGACGTAGCCAAAGCCGATCCCCGCCCCGCCCAGCACGCCATAGGTCAAATAGAACGCCCAGGGACGGTCGGCGTTGACAATCGCGGCGGCGAGCAGGAAGGACGAGCCTAAGAGCGCGCCGCCGATCATCGCCACCTTGCGCGGGCCGATGCGGTCTTGCAACTGCCCAGCTGGGATCATGGTCACGGCGAACATGACCAGCGCCAGCGAATAGGCCCACTGCGTGGTGAGCCGGCTCCAACCGAACTCGGCTTCCAGCGGGCCGATAAATACGCTGAAGGCATAGATGGTGCCCAGGATAATCTGGACAATCACCGCGCCAATGATGACGGTCCAGCGACCGCCGCCGCCACGCGCCTGCACGCCGGCTTCCGTTTCCGCCTTGACGCCGGGAGCGCCGAGGGCCGCGCTCAAAAGAAGCGAACATACCATACCGAGACTCTCCTTCAATCGTGGGGATTGCGAAATCGTAGGGCAAGGTCTTCTGTGTACACGCGGCGCGCGGCTATTCGGCTCTTTTCCGGCAACTTCCTCGCGATCTTCGCGCAGCCTTCCCGCAACCTTCGTGCAGGGGATTGCGCGCCGCAATGCTTGCGCTGTGCGCATCCTTTGTATTATGGCACGGAATTTGCTCGAGGACATTGTTCAGCGTCAAAGGCGAAAACAGGTACAATGCCCCCCTCAATTAGGGACATTTGACCCTATTCTGCGCGCTTTCCGTCCTGTAGAATAGGTAGAATTTCCCCATGTAGGCGGCAATCTGTTCGGCGGACCGGCATAGCGCATCCGACGCCGATCTATCCCATCCACTCCTCCAAGCCGAACAGGCCGGCAAGTCACTCCCTATTTACCCACAGCAAGCAATTGTGCTTGCTCCATGAAGAGAGGAAGACAAGGAAACATGCTCCATGAACCGGCGTCACAATCGGGTGATGACCTCGCGTCTGCGTACAAGAGCCGTCTGGGCGTCTGGATGTTCATCTTGTATGCAATCGTCTATGTCATATTTGTGGCAATCAACGTGCTCAGTCCGCTGACGATGGCGAGCATCGTCTTCTTGGGGCTGAATCTGGCGGTTGTCTATGGGTTTAGCCTGATCATCCTGGCGATGATCCTGGCGCTG
>JBBSBO010000608.1:0-2627 GCA_038251215.1 Caldilineales bacterium | reverse complement strand
GTAGATGAAGGTCATGCCCAGTTGCGCCTGCAAGTGCTTTAGTTCCAACTGCATCGCCTTGCGCAGCTTCAGGTCGAGCGCGCCCAGCGGCTCATCCAGCAGCAGCACGGCGGGCTGGTTGATGATGGCGCGCGCTAGCGCCACGCGCTGCTGTTGGCCGCCGGAAAGCTGGTTCGGCTTGCGCTGCGCAAAATCGGCCAGGCGCACCATCTCCAGCGCCGCGGCGACGCGCCGCTCACGCTCCGCCGCGGCGACATGCTTCACCTTCAGGCCAAAGGCCACGTTCTGCGCCACGCTGAGGTGGGGGAAGAGGGCATAGTTCTGAAAGACGGTATTGACCGGGCGCAGATGCGGCGGCACGTCGTTCATGCGCTTGCCCTGGATCAGAATGTCGCCGGTCGTGGCCTGCTCAAAGCCGGCCACCAGGCGCAGCGTCGTCGTCTTGCCGCAGCCGCTCGGCCCCAGCAGCGTGAAGAACTCGCCGGGGTTGACGGCCAGGTCGATGCCGTTGACCGCCACGTTCTGTGCGCCCACGGCCTGTACGGCCCGGCGCAGGTCGGTATATACCTTGGTCACGTGCTGCAATTGCACGGCATAATCAGCCACTACTCACCTCCGCGCGGCGCAACGCTGCGCTCAAGAGCCGGCGTACGAAAAGCCGGCGCTGGACCAAACTGGCTTTGCTCATAGGAATCCTGGGCTAACGCTGCCGCACGGCCCGCGCCGCAGCCACTCGGTCATAATCACGATTGAGAAGGAGCCGAGAATCACCACGGACGCCATCGACACGACAATGGGCAGCCGCGTGGGAAAACGCAACTGCGAATAGAGATAGGTGGGCAAGGTCGGCTCCGACCCGACCAGAAAGAAGGTCAGCGCGAACTCGTCGAACGAGGTGGTGAACGAAGTCAGGAAGGCGGCGACCAGCGCGGGCAGCGCCAGCGGCAGCGTCACGCGCCACTGCGCACCCAGATAGGTCGTGCCCAAGTCCATGGCGGCTTCTTCTAAATTGGCATTCAGGCCGGATAGCCGCGCCATCACGATCAGGATGACCACGGGCAGGTTGATCACCACATGCCCCATGCCCACCGTCCACAGCGACAGCGGCAGGTTGATCTGCGAAAAGCCCATGAGCATCATCACGCCCAGCACCACGGAGGGGACCACCAGCGGCATCATCGCCAACAGGATCACAGCGCCGCGCCCCACGAAGCGGAAGCGCACCAGCGCCACCGCGGCCATGGCGCCGATCGCCGTGGCGACCAGCGAGGAGAAGACGCCCAGCACGACGCTGTTGCGCGCCGCCGCCAACAGCTCGGGCGTGCGCCACAGCTCCTTGTACCATTCCAGCGTAAAGCCGCTGAGCGGAAAGGCGAGCGTGCCCGAGTCATTAAACGAAAACAAAATCAACAGCAGCAGCGGCACGTACAAGAACACGATGGCCGCCGCCATATAGATCAAGTTGAGCGAACGCCCCACGCCTGGCTTCATCTTAGCCCTCAACCCAATCTTCCAACTGCACCACGCGGTTAAAGACCCACAGCAGCCCCAGCGTAAAGACCAACACGACCAAGCTCATCAGCGAACCCAGCGGCCAATTGAGCGCGCGGGCGAACTGGCTTTGGATCACGTTGCCGAACATGATGCCTTGCGTCCCGCCTAACAGCAGCGGCGTCACATACTCGCCCAGCGTAGGGATGAAGATCAGGAAGAAGGCCGCCGCCACGCCCGGCAGGCTGAGCGGGAAGATCACGTCGCAGAAGGTCTGCCAGGCCGTGCCGCCCAGGTCGGACGACGCCTCTACCAGGGAGGGGTCAATGCGCTGCAGGGCCACGAAGATGGGCAAGGCTACGAACGGCACATACGAATAGACCAGCGCCACGATCACCGCAGCCTGGCTGTAGAGCAGGATGGGCGCCGGCTCATCCACCAGCCCCAGCGCCATCAGCAGCATGTTGAGCAGGCCGCCGGAGCCGAGAATCAGCTTCCAGGCGAAGACGCGCAGCAGAAAGCTGATCCACGCCGGCACGATGATCACCAGCAGCAGCGTCAGCCGGTGCGCGCCCGCCTGGAAGGCCAGGTAGTACGCCAGCGGATAGGCCAGGGCGATCGAGAGGATCGATGACACGAGCGAGATCCACGCCGAACTCCACAGCAGGCGCAGATAGACCGGGCTGCTGAAGAACGTACGATAGTTTTCCAACGTGAAGATGTCATGCTCCGGCCCAAAGCTGCCCAGCCGAAAGGTGTACACAATCATGGTTCCCATCGGCAGCACAAAGAGCAGCGTCAACCACAGCGCCAAGGGCGACAACAATACGACCAGCCAGCGTGTTTGTTTCATCGTCCCGTTTCATTCCGCCAGGGCTTATGCCTGTGCGCGATCAACTAGGGCCGCTAGCGCGCGGCCTTGACTTCATCCCAAATTTCCGTAATCGTCTTGCGATGCTCGGCGCTCATGGTTTGATAGAAGACCGTCTGTTGCAGCACCTCCGGGTCATCCAGATGGAAGAGCTTCACAATCTCCGGGTCCACCAGTTCAAAAGCCTTGCGGTTGGATGTGCCGTAATAGAACTGGCTGCTCAGGTTGGCGCTGGACTCCGGGTCCAGGATAGCGTCGAGGTAGT
>JBBSBO010000607.1:0-2629 GCA_038251215.1 Caldilineales bacterium | reverse complement strand
GGCCGTCAAGCGCGTGGCGGCCCCGTGCCATCGGTTTTCCACATTGAGCGCGGCGTCCTGCAAATATGCCTCAATCTGGGCGGGCAGGGTGCTGCCCAGGGAGACCGGTTCCGGGAACCAAAGGACGCCGCGGCGCAAGGCTGCGTCGATGGCGTCCTGCATGGGGCTGCTCCACACGAGCGCGCCTTGCCCCACCGGCGCAGGTTGGGGTGAGAGCAGGCGTCCATCGATTTGCATGGGGCTGTAGGCGCGCCAGTAGCCGACTTGCCAGGGAAAGAGCGCCAGCACGCTGTCGTCGTCGCCGCCCTGCTGCATGACCTGCGCGATGATGGGGCGATAGTCGTCTTCGACATAGCGAGGAACGGTGAAAAAGGCTGCCAACCCTACGACGCCTGCCGCCAGCAGCGGCGTCAGCAGCGCCGGTCGCCACAACGAACGCGACCGCAAGTTGAAGATGCCCAGGCTGATCAACAGGAGATAGTAGGGGAGGACAAAGAGCAACAAACGCTCGCCGCCCTCGGGAAAGAAGGGGAAGCGCAGGTTAAGCAAGAAGGCGAGCAGGGATGGGACGAGAACCAACGTCCACAGCAGGCTGGGCGCGTCGTTGATCGCGGAAGGTCCCTGGGGATGCCGGCGAGCGGCTTTGCGCAGTGTTAGAAGTGCGGGAAGCGCGGCGATCACGCCCACGTAAGCGAACGCACGGGCGGGTAAGGCAAGGTTATCGAGCCGCATCTGGCCTATGCTAAAAGCGAGCAGGTGGCGCACGCTGTAGGCGAGCGGCCCCAACGAAACGTCTTGGTCGGATTGCACCTTGTCGCTCACATAGGCGGCCAGTTTGGGCACGGCGAAGAGCCACCACGGCAGGCAAAGCAGCGCCATCGCGCCCGTGGCGGCTAAGAGAGCGAGAAGGGCGCTCGGCTTGCGACGCAGGCCGATGCCCAGCCAGATGAACTGGGCGACAACCAGGAATGCGGCATAGTACAGGGTGTAGAGCAGCAACGCGTTAAACACGATCCAGGCGACCCACTTGCCGCGCACCGGCGCGCCGGCGTCCAGGGCTGCCGCGAGCTTGACCAGCGCATAGGTCGAAGCGAGGCCCAGCAGCAGAGCGAGGCTGTACATGCGCACTTCTTGGCTGTAGTATACGTGCAGCGGGTTGAGCGCGAGCAGACAGGCCGCCAGCACCGCCACGCCGCGCCGCCGCGTCAGCATATAGGCCAGGACGCCCAGCAGCGGCACAGCCGGCACCCCGGCATAGACCGAGAGCAGGCGGATCACGCCTGGGCGCGCACTGCCCAGCAAGAGCGTCCACAGATGGAGGAGCGCGTAGTAGAGCGGCGGGTGGATGTCCTGCGCGGTCAGCGCCAACATCTTCGCCAGGGGTTCCGTGGCGAAGAAGACGCTGTAGCCTTCGTCCCACCACAGCGGCTGCCATTCCAAGCGCAGCGCCCGCAGGCAGAAGGCTACGAGCGTAACCGCCACGAGCGGGCCGCGCAGCCCGCCGAAACCCCGCGCAAACGCCTGGCGCAGCCCGGTCACGTCAGCGACGCTTGTAGCGGACGTAGAGTTCCTGATTGGGGTCATTGTCGCCCAGCGTGAAGGTGGCCGAGGGGCCGACGGGCTGTGACTGCGAATCAACTAGCTGGATTGTCCATTCGCCCGCGGCCGGTTCGTCGGGGAATTCGACCTTGAGGTTCTGGTAGCGCTGGCGCGCGTCTTGGAAGGGCCAGGTGAAGGCCGGCTGACCGCCGAAAGAACGCGCCGCGATGGGCAGCTCTTTGCCGTCCTTGGTGATGCGCAGGCCGTACCCGGGCAGAGCGCCGCTGTCGGCATAGGCATAGAGATAGACGCGCACGAGGCCGGACTCGGCGAACTGCTCCTGTTTCTCCAGATCAAAGCGCAACTCCGGGGGCTGAGTCGGCGCAGGCGCAGCCGCGGCCGGTGCGGCAGAGCCGCCCAGCGCGGCGTTGGACGAAGCGGGCACGGCATCGGTGACGGCTACGCCATCGACCGCGCCGTCGGTGTCGACCAGTTCGGTGCTGACCCAGGCCGGTTGGCCGTCGATGCAACAGACGGACCACCACTCGCCGTTGGAGCTGCGTCCGGTGATGTCCAATTCAAGGCCGCGTTCGACCATGGCGACGATGTCGAATTCGACGCCGGGGCCGGAGCGCACGTTGACCAGCGGCGAGTTGATCACGGCGCGTGGCGCATCCGCGGGCGCGATGGCACCCGCCGGCGCACTCTGCGCGGCCCCTGGTGATGCATCGCCGGGCGCGGCCGCGGCATTGGCGCTTGCCGGGGCGGGCTGATCGGCCGAGGGCGCCGCTTCTGAGGTGGCGGAGGTCGGTGTGAAGGTGGGATGGGGCGCTCTAAGCAGCTGCGTCTCCGAAGCGGCTTCGGTGTCTTTGCCGAAGAAGCCGCAGCCGGCGAGTACGAGCGCAGCCGCAAGAAGTGCAACGACGGCGATGCCTCGACGTTTGGCCGCATCAAGAGGCGCGTGGGCCGGTTGAGCCGGCGGGGTAGAAGAAAGCTTCTGATCGATGTCCATTAGCGTACTCTAACCCAGCCGATGTAGATTTCACGATTTGGGTTGCTGGGCGTTGTGGTGAATGTCACCGGATTGGAT
>JBBSBO010000606.1:0-2632 GCA_038251215.1 Caldilineales bacterium | reverse complement strand
CGATCAGCGAGATGATCAGCGTGAACATCAACCACGTGCGCAACGCCTTCCAGATCGGCAGCGTGAAAACGAAGAAGCCGATATCGCGGTTAAAAACCGGGTCCACCAGCCCAAACTGCGACTGGTTCAGGTAGAGCAACACATTCTCCCAGATGGCGGAGGCCGACAGCCCCACCAACACGGCCAATACGCCCGCCGCCAAGATGAGCGTCGGCACAACGCGCAGCCCAAAGGCCGCCGCAATCTGCTCCACCGGCGTGCCAATTAGCCCGTTGCGATTAAGCCGCCGGGCCAGATAGATATTCAGGGCCACGATCAGCCAAAACAGAATGGCGGTTACGGCAAACAGGCCAAGCCGCGCGGCAATGCGCGTGGTGAAGACAGACGTCAGGTCCAGGCTGTCGTACCAATACCAGTCCGCCCATAAGCTAATGAACTGGTTGAAGAAAACAAAGATCAGCAATGGAATCAAATACCACAAGAAGCGTCGCGGATTGCCGGAGCGCGGCCCCGATCCGGGTCGAGGCCGCGGGCGCGGCGGTTCAGTGCCCTCGGATGAAGTCGAGCCGCCGCCGCCCTGAAGATTCTCTTCGAGCGAGCGGATTAAATCGGAAAAGGGGTCATTGTTCTTCATGGCGTATCCTCGCTATAGTGTTGGAGTCACTATTGTATTGTAGCAGAAGAACACGAGAAGCCCCTGTAAGCCGTACCCTGTTGTGGGCCTCCCTGTAGCCTCGGCTCTCTTCGGGGCCTCGCGCCCGCTGTGCTATAATGCCGCGCATGGCATCTCACCTATCTAGTGCGTCCCTCCCTACCGACGCGCCCCAACCCTTGCTCGCTCCCGAGCCTGCGCGCATCCAAGCCGCGCTGGCGGAATTCTGGGCGCAGCTGGCGGAGTTGTCTGAGTTGCTCGCGGCCCACGAGCTTCTGCTCAGCGCCGAACGGGCAGCCGATTTGCGCGGCCTCGTACTCGAGATGATGCTGGCGCTCAACGGCATTCAGCGCCCAGCCAGCGCCGGCTCGCTTAACCGCTACCTCAGCCCGCGCCAGCGTGCGGCGCTGGAAAAGACCCTGGCCGCGCCGCAGCCCGGACGCGAGGCCTGGATCGGGCAGGCCGTCGCGCTGGTCGTCATCTTTCGCTGGTATGCTCCGCAACTGGTCGAGAAGTTCAACCTCGACTACCCGGCCGATCTCGAACAGGAAGTTTGGGAACGAGTCGCCCGCGCGCTGCCGGACTGGCCTCTCGCAGTCACCACGGACTGAACCCGATTATGCCGGCGCCGCTGCGCATCCTCTTCGTCGCCCCCTTTGGCCTGGCCCACAAGACGACCGTCTGGGCGCGCACATTGCCGCTTGCCCGCGAGCTTCGCCGCCGCGGCCACGATGCGTCCATTCTCGTCCCGCCCTGGGACAGCCCCGCCGACTCGGGCAAGAGCCTGTCGCTCGACGGCGTCGGCGTACACAACGTGTCGATTCGCGGCGGGCTGCCTGCCATCAGCGCGCGCTTGTGGCGGCGCATCGACCAGGCCGCGCCCGACATCGTCCATGTCGTGAAACCGCGCGCCTATGCCGGCATCATGCAGTGGAGCCTGTGGCAAGCCCGGCGCGTGCGCCCCACACCGGCCCTGTTCCTGGACATCGACGATTGGGAACAGCCCTGGGCCGCGCTCAACGGCTACCCCTGGCATGTGGCGCGCTTTCTTGCCTGGCAAGAAGAATGGGGCATCCGCCACGCCGACGGCATCAGCGCGGCCAGCCGCTGGCTGGCGCAGCGCGCGGCGGCGTCCTCACCCCAGATCCCGGTCGAGTATTTGCCCAATGGCATCGACATCATCGAGTCGCCTGGGCCGCGCCGCGCCCAACGCGACGGCTCAAGCCACGACGCGCAGCGCGTTCTCTGGTTCACGCGTTTCGTCGAGACCTCGCCGGAGTGGATCGGCGCGTTTTGGCAAGCGCTTCAAGAGCAGCTGCCCGGGGTTAGGCTGACCGTAGCAGGCCAAGCCTTACAGCCGGACGGCGAGGCGGCCTTTCGCAGCGTGTTGCTTGCGCCCGTCGACGCCAATCCCGCCGATTCACCGGTGGAATGGCTCGGCTACGTCGAGCGCAGCCAACTTCGCGCGCTGTTTGATGCGGCGACCTGCGCCATCTTTCCGTCCGACGACACCCCGCTGCTGCAAGCCAAATGCAGCGTACGCATGGCGACCGTCTTACAGCACGGCGTCCCCATTGTCGCAAGCGCCGTGGGCGAGCAATCCGCCTATGGCGCCGCGGGGGCAGCGCAACTTCTCGCGCCGGAAGCCACGCCGCAAGAGTTCGCACGTCAAACAGCCGAACTGCTGCGCTCGCCGGCACGGCAAGCCGCGCTCAGCGTCGCCGCGCAGCGTGCCATGCGCGAACACTATGGCTGGCCGCGTCTGGCGGAACAACTCGAAGGCTTGTATGTCGACGTGCTCCAACATGCCCGCTGACGGCCGCTTGCGCCGCCTGGCGCGGGGCGCCATCACCTGGGGTCCGGCGCTGGCGCTGTCCGCCGCCATCTTCTGGTTCAGCAGCCGCACGGCTCTCGGCGGCGCGCACCTGTTCGCGAATTTCTGGACTGCGCTCTTCGGACTGCGCGCAGCGGGGACGCTCG
>JBBSBO010000605.1:0-2636 GCA_038251215.1 Caldilineales bacterium | reverse complement strand
GCTGGCGCGCAAAGGCGGTGGCTAGGCGTTCCAGCGTGGCGTTAAAAGTCAGCGCCAGCGTCTGCACCTCATCCCGAGTTTGCGGAATGGGCAGGCGCTGCTGCGCCAGCGAATCCGCACTAATGGCCGCCGCGCTCTGTGTCATCACCGTCAGCGGCTCCAACGCCTTGCGAATAGCCAGGAAGCCTGCCAAACTGGCGATGAGCAGAGCGACGGGCATGGCGATCAGCAGACTCTTGCGGATCTGACCCACAATCTCTTGCACTTCTTCCGGTACGCTTGCCGTTTGAATATAGCCGACTTTGATGCGCCCTTGCTGGGTGGATGGGGCGTAGATCGGTCGCGTATAGACGCGCAGAGCCTCGCCGTCGCCCCGGCGTTGAGTCCGCGCGACGCCGTCTTCGGGCGCGGCCAAGGCTTTCGCCCCCAGGGGCGCGCCCTCAAAATCATCGGCGCTGTCGATCGGCGCGCCCTGGCTATCGAACAGGCGCACCAAACCGCCGCTTCCTTCTCCTGCGCCGAGGCGACCGTCTCCGCCAAGCGGCTGCGGCCGGTCATCCGTGACGGACACCTGGGCGAGAGCTAGGTTCGCCGAGCGCGCCAATTCCAAGTCAAGCTGTTCGTATAGATGACTGACGAGTTGCCCGGAAAGCACGCCCGCCAATACGGCAAACGTGAGCACGAACACAAGAGCATTCACCAACAGCAGGCGATTGCGCAGCGTCAACATAGCCTAACTCTCCGCGGAAAGCTTATAGCCCACGCCGCGCACCGTGCGGATTAACTGTAGCGCATGGCCCTCGTCCAGCTTGCGGCGCAGATAGCCCACGTAGACGTCGACAATATTCGATTCGTTGTAGAAATCATAGCCCCACACATGCTCGCCGATCTGGGTGCGGCTAAGCGCCTGATCCGGATGGAGCAGCATGAACTCGAGCAAGGCGAACTCCTTGCCCGTCAACTCGACCTCGTGCTCGCCGCGCCGCACCCTGCGCGTCAGCCGATTGAGCGTCAGGTCCGCCAGGCGCAGCTCGTTGACGCGGGTGTGGCGCTCGCCCCCGCGCGTGCGTGCGCGGATACGCGCCAGCAACTCCTGATAGGCAAAGGGCTTGACGAGATAGTCGTCGGCGCCGCTGTCCAGGCCGGCCACGCGGTCGTCGACTGCATCCAGGGCGGTGAGCATGAGGATCGGCGTGTGAATGCCTCGCCGGCGCAAGCGGCGCGCCACCTCACGTCCGTCTATCTTGGGCAGGAGTACGTCGAGCAAGATCAGGTCGTACTCGTACGTTTGCGCAAAGTCGAGGGCAAGCTCGCCGTCGGCGGACGTATCCACGACATAGCCTTCTTCGCGCAGTCCTTGCTCGATGAACGCCGCCACATTTTGTTCGTCTTCAACCAGCAGAATACGCATCTGGAGAACCCACGCGATTTATGTGCGCCGTGTTCGAGTGTTGTAGGGCCGGAGCGGCCGCGGCTATACCCTTGAAACATAGTGGATTATAGATGCGCTCCGGTCGCCGACCAAACGCCGCAGCTTCTAGGGGCGTAGGGCGCGCGGCCGGGCCGATGGCCGGCTGGCGGATGTGGCGGGTGTGACAGCTGCCGCCATGCGCCTGGACTTGCGCCGGGCCTCGATTACGCGCAGCGCGGTTAGCCCAGCCACAGCCGCCGCGCTCACGCCATATAGCCACGCCAACGCCACACTGTCCGTACCGGCGTATAGGCCGTGCAGAGTGACCATCACGAACACGCCAAAGCTGCCGTAATGCAGCAGGCGGAAGTTCTTCTGCCCCAAATGGCTGCGCGCATAGAAGCTCAGGCTAAGCAGGAGCATCAAATAGAACGCGACGATGCCCAGGCCCACGGGGATGGGCCGATAAGAGGAAATGAAGGGCGTGAATACGCGGGCGAGGTCGATCTGGATATAGCCGTCGCCAACGAGGATGATGCCATGCAAGGCGGCCAACCCCAGCCCCAGCCAGTTCAAGTAGCTATGCATGCCCAAAGACAGCGCCGGCGCGACGCGGCTGCGGAAAAGGCCGCCGCTTTGCACCAGCCCCCACAGCACGCCCAACGTGATCAGCATGTAGGCGACCACGCCGCTGCTGCGCGAGATGAACCAGTAGCTCTTGGCGCTGGTGACGGGCAGGTAGTAGCCCACGGCGATTACGCCGGCGCAGCCCGCCAGGCTCAAGGCGATCACCGCGGCAAGGGCGGCGGCGCGTCCCAGCCGGCTAGGCTGCGGTTCGGAAACGGTCGGTGAAGGAATTAGATGGTACATAAGCTCTTTCCTCAAAGGATGCAGTCATGCATTGGCGGCCGTCCTCACACACGAGCAAGGCCGCGAGACCGGTGAGATTGTTCAGGTAAGCAAGCCCCTGCACCTCGCCCAGAATCAGCGCGGTCTTGGCATAGAGCTCGGCATCCGGCAGGCGCGGCGCGATGACGGTTACGCTGAGGACGTTCGTCTCGGCTGGTGCGCCGCGACGCGGGTCGATCAGGTGATGCACTTGCCTGCCATCGTGGCGCCACTGGCGATAGACGCGGCTGGAGGTGGCCACAGCTTCGTTCTTCAGGGCGAGCACGGCAATATCCTGCTCATCGTGCATAGGATGGGCCACGCTGATCACCCACGG
>JBBSBO010000604.1:0-2639 GCA_038251215.1 Caldilineales bacterium | reverse complement strand
TGGGCGCGACCTCGACCGGCTCGCTGCTCAGTGAGACGTCCAGGCTGTCGGCGAGGCTGTGCGCGATATCCGTGCTGACCACAAGCGTGCGCGCGCCGAGCTGCGCGCAGCGCAAGGCGGACGCCGCCGCTACCGTGGTCTTGCCGACTCCGCCTTTGCCCAAATACAGAATAATACGCACTGACTATTGTCTCTCTTCTCTAGTGACGCCGCTCTATCGCCGACGCCGAAACAGCGCCCGCGCCACCGCCAGCGCGACCGCCACGCCTGCACCGACGGCATAGGCCGCCGCGCGACTGACGCCAAACCACCCGCGGATCTGCCACCAAAAGGCCGGCGTCCGCAACCAATAGAGCCAACTGATCGGCCACTGATGGCCCACCTGCAAGGCGTATTTGCCCATTTGGTTGCGCGGACTCCAGACGACGATGTAGCAGCGCCCGCTGACCAGCGTACGCGTATCCACCACCGGCCCCGGGTAATAGCGCACATGCGTCAGGCGGTCTTCCACCGGCGAGGTGAGATCGCCAGGGGGCGGCGCCACCACGGCGCTGTAGCCCGCGGGCAGGGCGAAGGGCAGCTTGTGTATGTCTGCGCTGTAGGGCAGGCTCTGCGCCACCACGGCAAAAGCAGGCGACAAGCCGCCGCCCAGCGGCAGCACCGGGATCAAGATCTGCGCACGCAAACGCTCGCCGGCCTGGCATTTGGCGCTGTAGACGTGGACGGCGCCGGGCTGGTCCAGGCGGCTGAAGATCAGCCGCTTGGCGCGAAAGCCCGCGATCTCCGCGCTGTCAGTCAGGCTGCCGCCCACATGCTGCGGAAATTCAGGCAGACTCCCTGCCCAATCCTGACCGACTCCCGGCTGCACCTGCTTATTCACGCAATCATCCGTTCTCGTCTCGGCGCCCAACCCATGGCAACAAATACATTGGCAAACGACATATGGGCGACAAGTACTGACCCAGGCCGCCACCGCACTGTGTCGCAGTCTAGCATCTCCCCCTGCCCACGTCAATTTAGCGGCGAATTTCGTCACGGTGCGGCGGTATTTCACCTTAAGTGCATACGTTATATGTATACGTTTTGACCCGCACGCGCACTTCGTATACCATACTGCCATGACCCACGCTCGCGGCGACACACGACCTACTTTTTCCGTCGTCATTCCGATCTGGAACGAAACCAGCGTCATCCCCGAACTCTACCGCCGCGTGGTGCAGATCATGGACAGCACCGGCGAGACGTGGGAGATGCTCTGCATCAATGACGGCAGCACCGATGACTCCCTCGAGATGCTCCTAGAGCTGCAGCGCCACGACCCGCGCGTGCGCGTGATTGATTTCAGCCGCAACTTCGGCCATCAGGTCGCCATCACTGCGGGCAACGACTTTGCAGAGGGCGACGCCGTGATCGTGATGGACGCCGATCTGCAAGACCCGCCGGAGACGATCCTGCGCATGATTGACAAATGGCGCGAGGGCTACGAGGTCGTCTATGCCGTACGCACCGAGCGCCAGGGCGAAACCAAGTTCAAACTGTGGACCGCCGGCCTCTTCTACCGTCTGCTGCAACGCATCACCGACGTTAACATCCCGCTCGACACGGGCGACTTCCGGTTGATGGACCGTCGCGTTGTGCTGGCAATGCGCCGTCTGCAAGAGAAGCATCGCTTCATGCGGGGGCTGAGCAGCTGGGTGGGCTTCCGCCAAATCGGCGTCGAATACGTGCGCGCCGAACGCTATGCGGGCGAGACCAAATACCCGTTGCGCAAGATGATGCGGCTGGCCCTTGTTGCCATCACCAGCTTCAGCTATCTGCCACTGCACCTCGCCACCTATGTCGGCTTCGCCCTGGCTTTGGTGAGTCTGTTGGGCATCCTCCTTACGGTGATCCTGCGCCTGTCGGGCAATAATTTCTTCTTAGGTCAGGCCACGACCCTGGTCAGCGTCCTTCTTTTGGGCGGCGTGCAGCTCATCTTCTTGGGCATCCTGGGCGAATACCTGGGGCGCATCTACGACGAAGTGAAGAATCGCCCACTCTACCTTGTCTCGCGCGCCTACGGCTTCGTAGACGACAAAGAAAACGAGCAAGCCTTTATAGACACGAAACAAACCGAGAGGAGCTAGACCGCCCCCCATGTCAGCCAACCCGAACCCATTTCCCGCGCCGCCCTTCACGGCGACTGACGTCGACGGCAAGACCGTCTCCCTGTCCGATTTTCGCGGCCGCCAAAATGTCGTCCTGGTCTTCAACCGCGGTTTTACCTGACCGTATTGCCGCCGGCATATGGCGCAGTTGCGCCAAGATTATGACGAGTTCCGTCAGCGAGAGGCTGAGATCATTGCCGTTGGACCGGAAAGTGCAGAGGACTTTGCGCGTTACTGGCAACAAGAAGGTTTTCCGTTTGTCGGCATCCCCGACCCGGAGCATGATATCGCCGACCTCTACGGCCAAGAGGTGAAGCTATTAAAGCTAGGCCGGCTACCTGCGCTAATGGTGATCGACCGCGACGGTCAAGTCCGCTACAGCCATCACGGCAATAACATGCAGGACATCCCGGACGACGCCGTCATCCTAGCGCTTCTCGACGAACTGAACGCCGAGAGCAACGACACGCCTGGCTAGCTCGGATCGATCTG
>JBBSBO010000603.1:0-2639 GCA_038251215.1 Caldilineales bacterium | reverse complement strand
GCGTGCTCTGCTCGTTCGCCGTCACAAAGTCGGCGAGGACAATCAAGTCCTCGGGCAAGTCCTCAGGTGAATCCTCGGGCGAGTCCGCGGGCGAAGTCTCGCTGTCCGCCTCCACTGTGGCGGTCAGCAGCGCCGTGCCGCCCAACGACAGGGTGCGCCCGGTCGCCTCCAAGCTCTTTTGCAGGCGCGACCCTTCCAGCAGGATCGGCGCGTCCACGGCAGAGGCATTGGCGAAGATCAGCGTGACATGCCTGCCCAAATAGGCGGGGAAGTCCATAACCGCGTTGGTGCGTTGCCCCGCAGCCAGGAAGTCCGCCACAAATTGGGCGATGCGCGCGTTGTCGTAGCGCTGGATAAAGGGCGTGGTCATCACGTCGATGTCGCTGAGGGCGAGTACGTTGCCCAGCGTGCCGCGCGAGGCAAGCCCGCCCGTGGCGGCTGTCGTCAGACCGGTGCGGCCCTCGCGCAGGGCGGAGAGCGTGGTGTCCGCCGTGCGGATCTGCGGCGTAATTTCGCCGGAGATGCTGCGCGCGCCGTAAAAGGCGATGCGGCTGCCCGTCAAGTCCGCCGCCTGGTCTTCAAACTGTGTTTGGAAGACGTAGACGTGGTTGCCGTCGTTCTGCACCGTGTCGTAGAGGTAATCGTCGGCAAAGACAATACCGAACGGCTCCGCCAAGTTGTTGATGTCCTGCGCCAGATCGCCCACCACGTCGGGGTCGCTGATCAGGAGCAGCCGCCCGCCGTCGGCGACAAAGCGCTCGACCACGGCGATTTCCGGCTTAGACCACAGGAAGAAGGGGCTTGCCACCACCAGCGCGCTGGCATCGCGCAGCAGCGACGTCAACGTCTCCGACTGGTCCGGATAGGCGAAGAAGTTGGTGATGGTCATGGGGTCGACGTCGCTCATCCAAAAGCGCAAGCCCAGGCCGCGCTGGGCGAGCACGGCGGAGAGCGACTCGAACTGGCTGCGGCTGACGCGATTACCGTGCGCCAGGTCCACCACCACGGGGCCGGGGCGCAGTTCTTGCGTCACCTGCGCCGTCATGGGGATGGCGGCGATGGGCGTGACCGTGGGGGCAGGCGTCACCGCCACGCTGAAATCGGAGACGGCGGCGGGCGCATAGGGGCGGCGGTTATAGCCAAGGAAGGCGCTGCGCACGAGCAGCGGCGTCGCCAGCAGGATCAGCCCGAGCGCGGCCACGATGATGCGTCGGAGGGTGGAGTTGCTCACGGCTGTTCTCCCGCGGGGGTGGGCGCCGGTGCCGGCGCGCTCACGGAGGCCGGTGCCGGCACGGTATCATCCGGCACCGTATCGAGCGAAGCGGGTGCGATCTCGCGCAGGCGCAGCAGATGGCGCTCCACGTCGCTGCTGTCGTGCAGGCCGGGCAAGGCGATGCGGCTGTCGAGCAGGAAAACGGCATCGGGCGGCGCTGTCTCGACCATGACCTTCACAGCCTCCCTGTAGTCCCTCTGCAGGGGGGCATCCCGTGCGGCCAAATAATCGAGCAGGTTGACGACGCGATAACGGCGCAGCCCGCTCAGCTCGGCGGCCCCGGCGATGCCGTCGCTGCGCCCGCCTTCGCGATCCACCAGGCCGAGGGCGACGCCTTCGCTGCCCAGGTAGATGCGCGCCTCGCCGACGGTTTCGGCGTCAATTTTCAGCGGGTTGAGGTCGGCGTTCTGGCGTTGATACACGACATTGCTGACGAAGGCGTTCTTCACCATGTCCAACTGATGGACGCGATCAAAGCGACTGCCGCCCGTCAGCTTAAAGGGGCCGCTGCTCATCTCCTCGGCGGGCAGCATGGGGTCGTCGGGCTTAGGGCCGCGCGTGCCGACGTTGCCGACGTAGGCGCTGGCGGGCGCGTAGATACGGTTACCCGCTATCGCCATGTAATAGCCGCCGCTGACGGCGATGCCGTCCACCACCACGACCAGCGGCTTTTGGCTGCGCAGCTTGAGCATCGTGTAATAGATGCTTTCGCTGCTCGTCGCCAGCCCGCCGGGGCTGGACACTTCCAGCACGACCGCGCCGATGCGGTCATCCTGGCGCGCCTCTTCCAGCACGCTGATCAATTGGTCCGCCGTATCCAGGTCGATGGCGGCGGCGAAGCGCACCAGGCCGATCAGCGGCTTGGGCGCCAGCCACTGCCCCAGCGCCAGGCCGATCAACAGGCACAGCGCCAGAAAACCCGCCCAAATCAGGTATTCCCATGATCTTGACTGAGTGCTTGACTGCATAATTCTCCCTTGGCCGCGGCGCCCGGTTGACCGGGGGCGCCACCTGCACGGAACATCCCGCCCCGCGCCGGGCGCGGGGCCTGCCCATTCATGCGGTTGCATACGGTTGCATGGGCCAGGCGCTGCGCCGAACTATTGCTATCGTCTACCTAGTACAGACGTTCGCACGCCCGCTTGGGTACGCCGATACCGGCGGGGCGAAGAAACAGCCTACTGCAGAGGACGCAGAGAGCGCAGAGAACAGCCGATGAGGCAGCGCCGGTGCTTCAGCGTTTTCCTCTACATCCTCTGCGTCCTCCGCGCCCTCTGCGGTTTTCAGTTGTTTCGTCCTCCTTTGCAGCCGGCCCGGCAGCGGCTACCCGGCCAGATAGGCGTCAATGGCGTCCTTGCTGATGCGG
>JBBSBO010000602.1:0-2644 GCA_038251215.1 Caldilineales bacterium | reverse complement strand
GTATTCGGGCGAGTAGGTCGCGTGCAGAACAGCGGGTTAAGGAGTCGTTTTAATGTCTAGAGCAGCGAAAAATGTATGGGTTGCGGCCATTGTTCTCGTCGCCAATGCGGTGGCGTTGGCGCTGGTGTGGGCGCAGGACGCGAAAAGCGTGGCGCTGCCCGGCGAGATCACCGGCGTGGTTGTAGGTCCGCACGGCGGCTTGGCGGGTGCGCATGTGCGCGTGCATGCCGCCGAACCTCTGGTCGTGACGGACGCGGCCGGCAAGTTCATCCTGCCCGTAGCCGACGCTTCAGTCTCCGTGACGGTGACGGCGGCAGCGGCAGGCTATTACAATGGTGCGGCCCGCGGCGTATTGCCGGGCGAAGCCGTCACGCTGACGCTCGAGCCGCACTTCACGACGGACAACTTCGAGTATGGTTGGTCCGCCGCCAAGGGCATGCAAGGTTCGGCGACCTGCGCGGCGTGTCACACGCTCAACCACGAATGGGAGCAAGACGCCCACGGCCAGGCCGCGCTCAACCCGCGCTTCCTGACGCTGTATCAGGGTACGGACGTCGACGGCAACAAGAGTCCCGCGACCGTGACCGACTACAAGGGCAACGTGCAGCCGCGCGACCCCGACCTGGCCTATTACGGGCCGGGTTTCAAGCTGGACTATCCCAACCGCGCGGGCAACTGCGCCTCCTGCCACACGCCCGCCGCGGCCAAGCTGGACAACACGACCAACTGCGGCTGGTCCGGCTGTCACACCTCAGTCACTGCACAGAACGCCTCGCAGGTGCCCGACGGCGTCAGCCCGCTCTACTTGACGGGCGCGGCCGCGGACGGCATCTCATGCGAGTTCTGCCACAAGATCGGCGACGTGCATCTGGACGACGCAACCGGCCTGCCGCTGCCGGATATGCCGGGCGTGATGTCCTACCGGCTCTATCGCCCGCACGAGGGTGAGGACATCTTCTTCGGCACGCTGGACGATGTGCCCGGCCATGATGTCTACTTGCCCATGATGGCGGAGAGCGAGTACTGCGCCGGCTGTCACTATGGCGTGTTCGGCGGGGTGGTGGGCGTGGGCGAGGTAGCCGGCGGTACGCTGATCTATAACTCGTATGGCGAATGGCTGGACAGCGTCTACAGCGACCCGCAGACGGGCAGCACCTGTCAAAACTGTCACATGCCGGGCGGGGCCGCCGAATATTTCGTCGACCCGGCCGCAGGCGGCATGCAGCGCGACCCGCAAACGATCCATACGCACCTCATGCCCGGCGCCTCCGATAAAACGCTCTTGCAGAATTCGGCCACGCTGACGGCTACGGCGCACGTGGCGGACGGGCAGGTGATCGTCGATGTAGAAGTGATCAACGACCAGACGGGCCATCATCTGCCGACCGATGTCCCCATCCGCTCGGTGATGCTGGTGGTGCGCGCGACCGACGCAGCCGGCGCGCCGCTGTCTCTGGCGGATGGCCCGCTGCTGCCGGAATGGACCGGCGACTATGCCGGGCAGGCCGGGCGAGCCTATGCCAAGCTGCTGCGCGATGAGTGGACCGGCGAAATGCCCACGGCGGCCTATTGGCGGCCTGTCACCATTGTGGAAGACACGCGGCTGGCCGCCATGCAGAGCGACGTGAGCCGCTATGTGTTCGACGCGCCGGCGGGCGCAGCCGGTGTGGATGTGCAACTCGTCTTCCGCCGCGCCTTCCAAGAATTGGCGCAGCAGAAGGGCTGGGACGACCCGGACATTCTGATGGAGCGGGCGACGTTAGAGCTTGCCGCGCCGTAAGAGCTGCCTGGCGGGCGCAGGCCGGAAGAGCGGGGCGGGCGACATGCCCAAAGGCGCAGAGCCTGAACATCTAGAGCCTAAAGAATTTGAGGACGACATAGCAGACCGCCGACACAAGATTCGCGGTTCGGTGCAGTTTCAATGGGACAAATATGACGAGATGACTGGCGATAACTATATTCTGGAAGTCAAGAACCTAAAACAGTACTTCCCGATCTATCGGGGTTTCTTTCAGCGCGTGGTGGGTTACACCAAGGCCGTAGATGGGGTGACTTTTTCTTTGCGCGAACGCGAGGTGCTGGGGCTGGTGGGCGAGAGCGGCTGCGGCAAAACCACGACGGGCCGCACGATCCTGCGCCTCTACGACCCAACGGGCGGCGAAATATGGTATCGCCGCGCCAACGGCGAGCGCGTCAACGTCGCCACGGTGGGCAAGCGCGAAATGAAGGAGCTGCGCCGCGAGATGCGCATGATCTTCCAAGACCCCTTCAGCTCGCTCAACCCGCGCCTAACAGTCAAGGACCTGATCGGCGAGCCGCTGGTGATCCACAAGGAGGCGCGCGGCAAGGCGCTGGAGGAACGCGTCTCGAACTTAATGACCAGCGTGGGGCTGGACCCCAACTACATGAGCCGCTATCCGCATGAGTTCTCCGGCGGGCAGCGCCAGCGCATCGGCTTGGCGCGCACGTTGGCGCTCAGCCCGCGGCTGATCATCGCCGACGAACCGGTCTCCGCCCTCGATGTCTCGGTGCAGGCGCAGGTGGTCAACCTGATGGAGCGGCTACAGCGTGAGCTGGGCCTGAGCTATGTCTTCATCGCTCACGACCTCTCAGTGGTGCGACACATCTCCGACCGGGTTGGCGT
>JBBSBO010000601.1:0-2646 GCA_038251215.1 Caldilineales bacterium | reverse complement strand
TCCGCCGCGCCGTCGGCGTCGTCGGACACGGGGTCGCTCATGACGGGGACCATGCCGGCATGGTTCATGTTGCCTTCCAGACTGACCTGGGCATCGGTGATGGGCGCGCCCGTTGGGTCCTTTATGCTCACGGAGAGCGTCGACGCGCCGGCTTCCGGCGGCAGCAAAGTAATGATGACGCCGGCCGGCTCATCTTGCACGGCGGACTGCTGCACCGGTGCGCAGGCGGTCAGGCCAAGCAGCGCCGTCAGCATCGCCAACGAGAGCAGCGAGAAAACAAGGCAAAAACTCACGCGCGAAGGGAGCCGGGGCGACGGCGACGGGGGCAGTGGTTGCATGGTCGTCTCCTTTGGTTGAGGGCAAGGCGAAATGTCTCCGCTCCAGTGTAGCAGAGGCCGCGAACGCGCCCAAAAACAACATCAAACCGCAAAGACGCAATGGGCGCGAAGAACAGCAAAAGCAAGACCCGTAGTGGGCGCGGATATCGCAGCGGGCTGCCGGAGAAAACACGACGAGAGGGCATCGCGGGTGTGAAGGATACGAGAAAGCTGAAGGTGGCGGCAGAGCCGAGGGCGCTTATTTTGACGCATGGCTACATTGCCGGTTAAGCTATGGGCTGCGCAGCCGCGCCGGCTGCAATCATCCCCGCCGCGCCTGCCCCGTTGCCTGGGGCCTTGCGGCAGTCAACCCGTCGCCAGAGAGCAGCTTTGCATGGTGAATGCGCTCCGCCGAACGCTCTACAGCCGCCGTATCGACTGGGCATCTCCGCAGACACGCATCCTGATCGGCGTGATGGCCCCTGCCGTGATCACGGGCATGAACCATCACATGTTCGGCGTCACGCTGCCCGCCGTGCGCAGCTATTTCGGCCTCGACGCCGACACGGCGGCATGGGTGGTGATGAGCTATTCGCTGCCCTATATGGCGCTGATGCCGCTCTATGGCCGCCTGGGCGACCGGCTGGGCAGGCAGCGGCTGCTGCTGTTCGGCATGTCGATCTTTCTGGCGGGCAGCGTCCTCGCCATGAGCGCGCAGAGCCTGGGCTGGTTTATGGCCGGGCGCTTCGTGCAGGGCATGGGGTCGGCGGGCTTTGTGCCGCTGTGCATGGCCATCATCACGCAGCGCTTCCCGCCCGGCGCGCGCGGCCGCGCCCTGGGCACGTGGAACTCGGCGGTGCCGCTGGCGGGGCTGGCGCTGCCCTTCATCTCCGGGCTGCTGGTCGATGCGCTGGGCTGGCGCGCCATCTACCCGCCCATCGTGCTGATGGCGGTGCTGGGCTTCCTCATTGTGCGGCGCAACATCCAGCCGCTGAGCGAGCGCATCGACTTCGGTTTTCTGCGCGCGTTCGACTGGGTAGGCGTCGCCCTTTTGAGCGGCGCGCTGGTGTCGCTCTTCTTCTATACCTCCAGCCGCCCCGTCACCGGGCGGCCCGCCCTGCAAGACTGGCGGCTGCTATTGTTGTGGCCCCTGCTCTTTGCCGCGCTGATCCTGTGGGAGCGCCGGCGTCCCGACCCGTATATCAAGCTGGGCATCTTCGCCAACGGCCCCTTCAGCGTGGCCTCAGTGGTCGCCGGGCTACGCATGTCGCTGATGACGAGCATCAGCTTCCTGATCCCGCTGTATGTGAGCGACGTGCATGGCGGCAGCGCCAGCGTGATCGGCGTGGTGCTGATGGTACAGGCGGGCATGCTCTTCTCCACCTCGCGCGCCGGCGGGCAGCTGGCGGATCGCTGGGGCGGGCGGCTGCCGGTGGCGGGCAGCATGGCTGGCCTGGTGGGCATCATGGCGCTGTTGGCGCTCTTGCCGGCCTCCGCCCCGCTGTGGACGGTGGTGCTGGCGGCGATGGGGCACGGCATCTTGATCGGGCTGTCGCTGGCGCCGCTGCACCGCGCGGCCATGCAGGACATCGACGCGCGAGAGGCGGGCATGGCCGCGGGCCTCTACAGCATGATCCGCTTCGGCGGGCAGATCATGGGCACCGCCATGGCGGGCGTGCTCTTGCAGCGCGGGCTGGAGCGCTTCGCCGCGCCCGTGCAGGCCTACCAATCGGTCTTTTGGGTCTTCGCAGGCGTGGCCCTGTTCGCCATGCTGATCGGCTGGCAACTGCGTGAGGCGTAAGACTGTAGGAAAAGCAGACACTGATAAACACTGAACCAAGAGATATTCACAGATCAATCTGCGCTGATCTATTCTATCCATTCAATCCGTGGCCTACTTAATCAAGAGAAAAGGATAAGCCTATGGCGCAAACAAACGAGCAAAAGGTCAAGGTCGGCGTAGTCGGCTGTGGCGTAGTGGCGTCGGCCTACTATCTGCCCTACTTGATGAAGATGGAGACGGCCGAACTGGTCGCCGTCTGCGATATCTACGAGGAGCGCGCAGCAGCCTGCGTGCGTCTGTTTAAGGCCAAAGAGCAGTACCAAGACTACTACGAGATGATCAAGCAGGCCGACATCGACCTTGTGCTGATCCTCACGGGGCCGGGCACGCATGTCCCCTTCACGCTGGCCGCAGTCGAGGCGGGCAAGCACGTGCTGTTGCAAAAGCCCATGTCGCTGGTGCTGGAAGATGCCAACGCCATCGTGGACGCGGTGCGCCAAGCCGGCGTGAAGGCGCTGATCGAACCCAGCTCCAACTCGCCCCTAG